>JAYVOY010000598.1:0-3458 GCA_043757645.1 Verrucomicrobiota bacterium | reverse complement strand
TGTGGGAAGGCCGCGCGGGCAATTCACGCTCGCTCTGTCGGCTCACCGTGCGGTGAACATTTCGCGCTGCGGAAAATGGGCGCCCGCGCCCCGTTTGGACGGTGTGAGCCGCCGGGACGGCGGCGGTCCGACTGCATGGTTCCGGATTATCCGTTGCCTGATTTGGATCGGGCGAGCGAAGAACTGCCCGCAGATTCAAGGCGACCGCAGACTGAAGACCCAATCTGTGGCCGCCCTGAATCTGCGGGAGTTCATTTGGGCGGCGCTGCCGTCGGCACTGCCGCGCGCGCGGATTGTCCGAGGCCCCAGGTGAGCCACGCGGCGAGGAGCAGGAGGGCGAGGTTGAAGAGGGTCATGGTTTGCACGACGAGTTTGAAGGCGGCGAACATTTCCAGCGTGAGCAAATGGCCGCGCAGCAGCCAGAGCGTCGCGGCGTAGGCGGCGGCGAGGCCGAGGAGGATTCCCGAGATCGCGAATTTACCGCGCGCGAGGAGGTTGGTCGCCAGCGCGTTGCCGAGCGTGAGGAGCACCATGCACCACGCGAACCACGGCACCAGCGGCGCGCATTTCCAGTAGATCGGTTTGGTGAAGAACAAAATGCGCAGTGGCAATTCGGGGAACAGCGTCGCGGCGCTGGCGGCGACGATGCCGAGCAGCGCGGTGGTGCCGAGGGCGAGTTTGAGCGCGTCCGATTTTTCCGCGCGCGCGGCGCTGCGGACGATTTTCGGATACATCACCGCCGCGAGCGGCCCGGTGAATTGCACCAGCGCAAAACCAATCATCGCGGCCGGCATGTAGAACGGCGACTGGTCCGCGGGGAAAATGCTTTGGATAAAAATCACATCGGTGGTTTGCAGAATCAGCAACCCGGCGGGCGCGATGGTGAGCGGCAAAATTTGTTGGCGCCACGCGGTGGCATCGAAGGGTTCACCGGGACCAGTGAGGGCGCGGCGCGTGGTCCAGAGCGCGAGGCCGAGCGCGGCGAGTTGGCCGAGCAGCACGCCTGTCATGCCGCCCGCGGCCTGGCCGCCGAGCGCGCCGATGATGATCCAGAGCGCGCTGAAGCGGCCGATGCCGTCGAGAATCGCGGTGCAACCGAGGCCGAAAAAATTCTGCTGGCCCTGCATCACACCCTTCACGGCGGGAATCCAGAGCGAGGTGAGGATGACGACGGCGGTGGTCCAGAGCGCGGCGGGATTGGTGATTTTGAGCGTGCGCTCGATGGCGCCCTGCGTGAAGAGCAGCACAATCGCGAGCGCGACCCAGATGAGAAAAACGCCGCGCAGCACGGCGCGAAACAGCGCGGCGAGTTGGCGCGATTGGGTGTCGGTGACGGCGGCGGCGGTTTGTTGCGCGAGGATGGTTTGGAGTCCGCCGGCGGGAATGCCGAACAGCACGAGGCAGCGGAGCAGCGTGAAAAAGACGCCGTATTCCTCGGGCTGCATTTTCGCCGCGATCGGATGCACCGCGGACATGAAAACGCCGCCGCCCACCGTGGCGATGACCATCCAGCCGCTCTGGCGGAAGAAGGTGGATTTGCTGGCTTGGTCGGTCATGCGCTCGAAAAGGAATAATCGGCGGATCAGTCGGGCGCTGAAAGTTTTTGTTGCTGGATGGCTTCCACAAATTCCGCGGCGCGGCGGCTGAGGGCGCGCCAGTCGAGGGCGACGCGGACGCGCTGGCTCGCGGCGAGGCCGAGGGCGCGGCGGCGTTCGGGCGGGTCGTTGAGCGTCGCGAGGATTTCGCGCGCGAAACTTTCGCCGGTGAAGTCGGAGAAGCGCAGCGCGGGTTCGGCGGCGAAATAGCGGCGGAGGTTTTTCAGCGGGGTCGAGACGGCGGGCAATCCCGCGCCGAGATATTCCACGGCCTTCGCAACGAACGCGCAGTGGGTGCCGGTGGATTCCTCATACGGCACGATGCCGAGCGTGGCGGTGCGGAGTTGTTGCGCGACGTCGGCGTAGGGGACGAAGCCGGTCGTCTCGAGATTTTTGCCGGAGATGGTTTCGCGCAATTTGGCGAGGCAGCGTTCGAGGCCGGCGGTTTTTTTTCCGACAAAACGAAAGACCGCGTCGGGCCGCTGGCGATGCACGGCGGCAAGCGCGGTCGTGGCGATGGGGCCGAGGTGATGATGATCGAAGGAGCCGTGCATCACGATGACGGGCGCGGCGGTGGGCGGCGGGGAATCCGCGGGGCGAAAGAGGTCGGCGTCGTAGCCGTAGTAGATCGGCAGGAGTCGTTCGCGGGGGCAGCCGGCGGCGGCGAAAAGATCGGCGAGTGGATCGGAGACGGTGAGGACGCCGTCGGCGGCGTAGCGTTGCGGGAGCGAGAGTTCGTAGCGTTTGAGCGCGGAAACAAAGGGGCGCGGCGCGAGCCACGCGGGCCACGTCTCCATGAAGCCCGTGAGATAATCGAGGAAGTTCATCACGACCGGCACGCGGAGTCGCGCGCGGAGCTGGCCCGCAGCGACGGCGGCGATCGTGTGTTGCGAGAGGAGCAGATCGAACGGCGTTTGCGCCGCGGCGCGTTGCACCATGCGTTTCAACGCGGCGGGGAAGAGGAGGTATTTGAAATTGCGAAACTTGGCGTAGCGGCCCATTTGCCACGCGGTGAAGAGGTGCAGGCGAACGTTAAATTTTTTCGCGACGGTTTCCGCGTCGGGAAAAGTCGGCGAGAAAATGTGAACGTCGTGGCCGCGCCGGACGAATTCCCGCGCGAGGTAAACCGCCTCGGCGGACCCGCCGCCGCTGGGCGGATAAAAGGGTTCGTGGGTCAGGAAGGCGAGGCGCATGGCGGCGGGCGCGGCGGGTTGGCCCTGGGAATCACGGCAGCGCCTGGAGGAATCGCGACAGGATGCGCGTGCCGCGCTCGAGGGACGCGGTGGCGATCCATTCGTCGGCGGTGTGGGCCTGGGCAATGTCGCCGGGGCCGAAGACGATGCTGGGCGTGCCGGCCTGCGCGAGCACGGAGGCATCGCAGAAAAAATCCACGCCCGCGGCCTCGCGCTGGCCGGCGGCGTGGAGGAAGCGTTGCACGAGCGGGAGCGCGGGATCGGTCTCGAGCGGCAGGCACGCGCCGGCGCGGGTGTCGGCGAGGGTGGCTTTGAGTTTGTGCTGGCGGAGAAGTTTTTGGATTTCGGCGCGGACGCTCGCGTCGGTTTCGCCGGGAATCGTGCGGCGATCCACGCTGATGGAGCAGTGCGCGGGGACGATGTTCGGCTGCACGCCGCCGTTGATGACGCCGGTGTTGATCGTGGGCGAACCGAGCAGCGGATGGCTGCGGGTGCGGAGTTGCGCGGCGTATTCGGTTTCCAGCAGGTCCACGATGCGGGCCATCGCGTGGACGGCGTTGCGGCCGAGGTGCGGTTTGGAACCGTGGGCGGCCTTGCCTTCCGTTTCGATTTTCAGCCAGAGGTTGCCCTTGTGCGCGGTGACGACTTTGAGGCGCGTGGGTTCGCCGAC
>JAYVOY010000597.1:0-3462 GCA_043757645.1 Verrucomicrobiota bacterium | reverse complement strand
TGGGCCAGAGCCTCGTCGTGCTGTGCGCGAACAAACAATTCAAGCGGCTGCGCGCGACCGTCGGCATCGATGCCGCGACGAACGGCCGCGGCTCCGTGCGCTTCCGCATCGGCGACGGCGTGAAGACGCTCTGGGATTCGCAGGACATGACCTACTACACGCCCGCCAGGGAAATCGACCTCGACGTGTCCGACGCGATCCTCCTGATGCTCTGGGTGGACGACACCGGCGACGGCACGAAGGACGACATCGCCAACTGGGCGGGACTGCGGCTGGAACTGAAATGAAGGCGAACGCTTCAACATTGTCCGCGCCGCTCCGCTGCTCCAACGGGGCGTCCTATTTCAGCCCAGGGCAATGCCCCGCCGCGTTATTCCTGATCGTTCTCCTCTTCTCCGCGTCTCGCCTTCTCCCCCTCTCGGCCCTCGCCGGCCCATTCGCCGCGCATGTCGCCACACTCGACGAACCCGCCTCCTTCAGCGCCATCACGCAAGCCGGCGCCGCCGCGCTGCCCGATCTCACCGCCGCATTCACCACGCCGCGCGCCGGTCTCGCCGTGCAGGCCCTCGGCCAGATGCGCCTCAAATCCGCCACGCCCGCGCTGCTGCCGTTGCTGAAATCCCCCGACGCCGAACTGCGCGCCGCCGCCGCGTGGGCGCTCGGCCAATGCGCCGCCGCCGACACCGCGCCCGCCCTTGCCGCGCTCGTGACCGACGCGCATCCACTTGTCCGCGCCGCCGCTGTCACCGCGCTCGCCCAGTGGCCGCACGCCGATGCCGCGCCCGCGTGGCGCACCGCGTTGAGCGACCCCGATGCGTCCGTCCGCGCCGCCACCATTCACGCGCTGCGCACCAGCAAACGCGCCGAACTGTTCCCGCTGCTCTTGCCGTTGCTCGATTACCGCCTCGAAAAACCCGCCGCGAAACCCGGTGAAAAAATCAGCGCATCCGAAAAGCCCAGCGTCCCCGCCGAAGACGAAGTCGTCTGGCGCGAACCCGCGCGCTCCATTCGCCTCGCCGTGATTCAAACGCTCGGCGAATTCAAAATCGCCGACGCGCTCCCGCCGCTCATCGACGCTCTCGAGCGCGAGACCAGTTTCAATCGCCTCGCCATCATCGCCGCGATTGAAGCGCAGGGCGCGGGCGCCGCGAAAGTTTGCCTCGGTCGCATCGTCCCGCTCGCCTACGACCCCGAGACCCTCAAGAGCCGCCTGCCACTCCTCATCAACAACGGCGCGCTCGCCATCATCGCCGGACGCCTCGGCGACGACCGTTGCGTGCCGTGGCTGCTCAACACGCTCAAACTCCCGCGCGCCAATCTCGGCAAGGACAAAGACCTCACCGAGCTTTACCTCCACACCGTCGAGTTGCTCGGCCGCTACCGCGCGGATGCCGCCGCCGAACCGCTCGCGCAACTGCTGAAGGAATCGCGCCTCCGCCAACTCTCCTTGAATCTCGAGACCGCCCTCCGCGCCATCGGCCGCCCCGCCGCGCGACCGCTCGCGCGGCATCTCGATGCGTGGCAGACCGCGCCGCTCTTCCTCCGTCTCCTGCGCGAGCCTGAACTGCGCACCCACGCCGCGCGCGACGCCATCGCGAAATTTCTCAGTCACGAATCCGACACCGTCCGCCTCGAGGCCACCGAAACCCTCGGCCTCTATTTGCGCGAAGGCATCCTCGACGAATACGACACGCCGCTGCTTGAAGGCCAGTTCTACGACCCCAACCGCGAAGTCCGCGCCAGTTGCGCCCGCTGGCAAGCCGCTCTCGCCAAAAAATCCTCCGGTGAAGTGAAACCGTGAAAACGAAAAACGAACCCATCATGGTCGCGGTGAAATCGGGTGCGAGCGTGTCGAAGTCGCGCCCCCCCTCACCCCAGCCCTCTCCCCAGGGGAGAGGGAGAATGTTACGACCGCAATCGAAAAACCTAGTGCGCCCGGCTTCGTCCCAGCGCTGGGAATGTTTCTCCCTCTCCCCTGGGGAGAGGGCAGGGGTGAGGGAGAAAGGCCGCTCCAGCCACGCGCCCCCATTCGCCCTCCGCACGCCGTCCCCGTTTCTCGCCTTTCTCGCTGTCTCGCTTCTCGCCCTCCTCACCACCCGCGCGGACGCCGCCGAAATCACCCTCCGCCTCATCCGCGCCGACGCGCCCGACCAACTCGTCTCCACCGCCATCACCAAAATCGACCTCGCCGCCGAGGCCGCGAAAACGAACTCGCCCGTTGGCCCATCCGCGCGCCCCGGCACGCCCGCCTACCCCGCGCCGAAGGAATCCGAAATCAAACCCCAGGCCCAGTTCGACCACTACGCGAACTACATGAGGGGCATCGTCATCGACGGCAAACACCCGTTCCAGCGCACCTATCAAGGCAGCTTCCTCGGTCGCACGGACACGCTCACACTCGACCTCGCGGACGGCGAGCACGTCATCGAACCCGGCGCGCACAAGTTCACCGTCACCGGCGCGCAAGTCACCGCGCAAGACCCGAGCCTCCGCGCGAATGGCCGCACGCTCGACGTGCTGTTGCACCCCGTCACGATCCTGGCCGTGGACGGCAGCGCGATTCGCCCGCTGCCCGCCGAGGTGCGGCGACTGCCTGTTTCGCCCCGTCTTTATTGGGGTTTAGAAGAACTGCTGCCCAAGGAACAAATCCTCTCCGCCACCACGACCTTCAAACGCCTCACGCTTTATCTCCTCGCGAACAACACCGGCACGCCGTATCGCATCGCGCCCACCGACCGCAGTTTTCACCTCACCGCCGACGGCCTCACGGTGCTCGACGAAGCGGGCAAGCCCGCGACCGACGGCGGCGTGTTCGTCGAAAATCGCCTCACGCTCGTGCTGCCAAAAGTCGCCGTGCCCGTGACGATTCGCGGCACCAATGTGCAAGTCCTCATCGCCGGTCCCGCGGGAAATTTGAAACTCGCCACGACCGCGAAAGGCGCGGCCACCGGCACCTACTTCGCCTACAGCGCGCGCGCGGGCGCGGAGATCACCGTGGGAAATCGCGACAGCAACACGCCCGTGAAATTCCCCGGCGACCTCGGCCGTTTCCCGCGCCGGCGCATCGTCGTGGACGCCACCGCGCCCGTGTCGCGCGAGCCGCGCGTGCTCGTCGTTTCCCTCGCCGGACACAGCCTCGACGCCGGCCAACCGCTGCGCGTGCGCGTGCAGTTTCAGGACGCCCTCGACGCCGCCACGCTCGCGCCGCCGCAGGTCGCCGCCTACCTCTGGCGCGAGCCGCTGCTCGGCGACGACGGCTGGCTGCGCGAACTTCCCGAACCCGCGCCGCTTGCCGGCTGGCAAACGCTCACCGTCCACGCCGCCGCGGAACCCGATCACTTCGATCTCCTCGCGCCCGTCGTCCCCGGCAACGTCTATCGCCTCCGCCTCGTCGTGGACCGCCGCGGCCAATGTTCACCGCACTCCGCGCTGCACGCCGATTTCATCCAGGGCATCTTGAAT
>JAYVOY010000596.1:0-3464 GCA_043757645.1 Verrucomicrobiota bacterium | reverse complement strand
GCGCCGTGATCGGCGGCCTCATTGTCGCCACCCTCGCGACGCTCTTTTTTGTGCCGGTGATTTTCGGCCTGCTGCATCGGAAAAAGGAAACCGGCCCGGCCTCGCTGCACGCCCAATTGGAAGCCCTCTCGAACTCCGCGACCGCATGAATTCCCCCGCCCCGCCCTCCGGCTCCGATGAGCTTGGCGAACCCGCCGCGCCGCTGCGCACGCACGCGCGTTCGCACAGTCACGCGCCGTTGCGCGAGCAGGAGCAAACCCGCGCCACGCCGCGGTTGAATTTGGTTTTCTGGACTTTGATTTTTGTCGTCCTCCTCGCGCTCGCGTTCGTCGCCGGACTCGTCCCCCGCAAACGCCAGCGCCACGCCCTCGCCGCGGAGACCCGCGAACTCGCGATTCCCACCGTGACACTCGTCACGCCGCAGCCCGCGAAGGCCGGCGCGCCGCTGGCGTTGCCCGCGGAGGTTCGCGCGCTCACCGAAGCGCCTGTTCACGCGCGGGCGAACGGATTTGTGAAACGCTGGTTCGTCGATCTTGGCGCGCAGGTCGAGCGGGGCCAGCTCCTCGCGGAAATCGACACGCCCGAGTTGAACCAGGAACAGGCGCAACTCAAGGCGCAGGTCGCGCAGGCCGAGGCCGCGCTCGAACTCGCGAAGTCCACCGCCGAACGCTGGGCCGCGTTGTTGCGGAGCGGCACCGTCAGCCAGCAGGACGCCGCGGAGAAAAAAGCCGACCTCGCGCTCAAGGTCGCGCTGCTTGATGGCGCGCGCGCGAACCTGCGGCGCACCGAGGAAATGCAGGGCTTCAGCCGCGTCGTCGCGCCCTTCGCCGGCCTCGTCACCGCGCGGCGCGTGGAGGTCGGCGACCTCATCAAGGCCGACGCGACCAACGAACTTTTCCGCATCGCCGACACGCGCAAACTCCGCGTGTTCGTGCGCGTGCCGCAGACCCACGCGCCGCGGATGCGCGCGGGCGTGGTCGCGGAACTCACCATCCCGGAAATTCCCGGCCGCACCTTCACCGCCCGCGTCGCGCGCACCGCGGGCGCGCTGTCGCCGGATTCGCGCACGCTGCTCACCGAACTCGAGGTCGATAATGAGCGCGGCGAAATCCTCGCGGGCAGCTACGCGCAAGTGCGCTTCACCGACGACAAGCCCGACGCCGTCCTCACGCTGCCCGCCAACACGCTCCTCTTCCACGCCGAGGGCACGCTCATCGGCGTCGTGCGCGCGGACAACACCGTCGAACTGCGCAAGGTGCAACTCGGCCGCGACTTCGGCCCCGTGATCGAAATCCTCGCCGGCATCGCCCGCAACGAACGCGTCATCCTCAACCCCGCCGACTCCCTCGTCGCCGGCTCGACCGTGCGCGTCTTCGAGCTCCCGGCGGCGACGGCGGGCAAGTGACGCGGTGCGGCACGCGGTGCGGAATTCGCAACCCCAGTCCCGCAGGGACGACCGAAAATAGCCCAGCGCTGGAGCGCTGGGTGGGTCGCCGCCGCGGCGAAAAGTCCCGGCAGGGACGGAAGAATTGTGGCTGCGAGACGTTTCTTTCGTCCCTGCCGGGACTCCCTTCTCGAGCGCCTCCCACCCAGCGCTGAAGTGCTGGGCTATTCTCTTTCGCCCTCCGGGCTGACGAGTGGCGGCCTTCGCGGGTGGCGCCAATTGCCGCTCTCCTCACGCCAAGAGCCGCACGCCCGCCTGCTTGGCCGCCGCCCGCAGCGGCCCGTCTTTGCAACCGAGCGGAAGTTTTCGGCGCAGGGCCAGTTCGAGATAGGCCGCGTCATAAACCGACAGCGTGTGCTCCGACGCGAGGGCGGAGAGTTTCGTGAATCCCAACGCCGCCGTTTCGTGGTCAATCTTTACCGGCAGGGCCGTCAGCCAACCCAGTGCCTTGACACGTTCCTCCGCGTTGAGCCGGTTCCGCCGAACCAATGAAAGCAGGGCATTGGCGACCTCCAGCGGCCACAGCGCGGGCACCACGATGACGGCTCCGTCGGCCACGGCTTGCAGCATCGCGTCGGTCTCGGCGGTGGCTTGGGCCGGATGAACCCAGGCGACCGCCACGGAGGCGTCCGCAACGAAGGGCTTGCTCATGGCCGCCCCTCAGCGATGGCCGCGCGCACTTCGGCGTTCGTCAGCCGCGCCTTCCCTTTGCATCGAGCCTGAATTTGCCCCCGCAACTCACGCAGACCCGCGACCGCCTCCCGCACCTCGGTCAGGCGGGGCACGCCCTCGGGCACGATGCGCGCGACTGCCTTGTCGTGCCGAGTGATGACAACCTCTTCTCCCTTTGACACGCGATCGAGCAGTTCCCCAAACCGGGTCTTGGCCTCAAATGCTGTGATTGATGACATAAGCGTTTTTTTCTAAAACAACCAGTCGTTGTTCAGTCTGTTTAAATGATTTTACCCAGCCCGCAATCCCTGGATGTGATTGGAGCGTTGCCATTGTTTACGTGGCGCAGTCCATCCCGGCTGCGAATTAAAGCACCGTCCCGGTGCCGTGGGGGCTTGGCGGCGAGCCGCCGCCGTGACTCGCAGGCGCGGACGCCAGCGCCACCTCATTTGCGGAAAGGCTCTAATCAGGCCCCGAACCGCACCCGCCCCACTTCCCCACTTTCCTTCACTCCCGCGGCGTTGCACGATCACGCCGAACTTCAACCCATCGCCGCCATGCCGAAAATTTTGATCGCTGAGTGCAAACAAGAGGTTTCCACCTTCAATCCGCACCGGAGTGGCTACGAGGATTTCGGCGTGCGGCGGGGTGAGGAGATTTTGCGCTATCACCGCACGGTGCGGAATGAGGTCGGCGGCGCGTGGAGCGTGTTCGCGGCGACGCCGGGTGTGGAGTTGGTGCCGACGTACAGTGCGTTTTTCATCACGTCGGGCGGGACGCTGGCGGGCGCGGCGTGGCGGCGGATTGCGGGGGAATTTCTCGCGGGCATTCGCGCCGCGCCGCCGGTGGACGCGGTTTATTTCTGCATGCACGGCGCGATGGCGAGCGATGACGAACTCGATCCCGAGGGTTATCTGCTCGCGGAGACGCGCAAGATTTTGGGCGAGAAAATTCCGATTGTGGTGTCGCTCGATCTGCACGGAATCATCACGGACCGGATGCTGGAACACAGCGACGCGATCGTGGCGTATCACACGTATCCGCACGTGGATTTTTTCGAGACGGGCGAGCGCGCGGCGCGGCTGTTGTTGCGCGTGCTGGCGCGCGAGGTGCGGCCGGTGACGGCGAAGGTGGCGATTCCCGCGCTGGTGCGCGGCGACGAATTGATCACCGCGACGGGCTTGTTCGGGCAGAGCATTCGCGCGGCGCAGGCGGTCGAGAACAGCGCGGGCGGCCTGTCCGCGGGGATGTTCATCGGCAATCCCTTCACCGATGTGCCGGCGTTGCAGACGTACAGTTTTGTGGTGACGGACAACGACCCGGCGCGCGCGGAACGCGAGGCGATCAA
>JAYVOY010000595.1:0-3465 GCA_043757645.1 Verrucomicrobiota bacterium | reverse complement strand
TCGCGCGCGGTTTCACCAGGCACCTGATTTCGCCGCCTCCCCAAACGCCAGTTCATGCCCGCCATGCTTGAGGAAATTTCCCATTCACCATTCGCACCGAGCGCGGACGCCATCTGCATTCACGGGGCGCGTGAGCACAATCTCAAGAATGTGTCGCTTGCGATTCCGCGCGGGAAATTCGTGGTCGTCACGGGCGTGAGCGGGTCGGGGAAGAGCACGCTGGCGTTTGATCTTTTGTTCGCCGAGGGGCAGCGGCGGTTTCTCGATTCGATGAGCGCGTATGCGCGGCAGTTCGTGGAGCAGATGGCGCGGCCCGAGGTGGATTTGATCACGGGGATTCCGCCGACGGTGAGCATCGAGCAGCGCGTGTCGCGCGGCGGCGGCAAGAGCACGGTGGCGACGGTGACGGAGATTTATCATTTCGTGCGGCTGCTGTTCGCGCGGCTGGGAACGCAGTTTTGTCCCGAGTGCAAAATCGCGGTGGCGTCGCAGTCGCGCGATGAGCTTGCGCGGCGGTTGCTGGCCGAAGTGAAGCAGCGCGGCGAATTGCGGCTGCTCGCGCCGATGGTGAAAAATCGGAAGGGCTTTCACACCGAGGTCGCGGAGTGGGCGGCGCGTCACGGTTACGCCGAGGTGCGCGCGGATGGGAAAATTTTCGCAACGAGCGAGCGAATGCGGCTGGATCGGTTTCGCGAGCATGATGTGGAAATTGTGACGGGCGTGCTCGCGGCACGGGCGCGGAAGGGGGAGAAGTCGCCGCAGGAGTTGATCGACGAAACGCTGCGCATCGGGCACGGGACGTTGTTCGCGCTGGACCGGCGCGGGGCGGTGACGGTGCATTCGACGGAGCGTGCCTGCACGGGTTGCGGGCGGTCGTTCGAGGCGCTCGATCCGAAAATTTTCAGCTACAACTCGACGCAGGGTTGGTGTCCGCAGTGCCGTGGTTTCGGCGAATTGTTTTATTTGCCGGACGTGGAACGCGGGGCGCGCGCGGATGCGATTGAGGAATCGTGGTTCGAGTGGCAGGAGGGCAAGCGCGAGAGCTGCCCGAGTTGCGCGGGCGCGCGGCTGAATCCGGTGGCGCGCGCGGTGCGGTTGGTGCTCGGCGGGAGCGCGGGCGGAGTGGTCGTGCGAAGTGGAAAAAAGGCGAAGGAGGCGAAGACGGAGTGCGAGCTTGGATTGGAGGCGTCACCGAGCATCGAGACGTTCGCGCACGCGAATGTGGATGCGGTGCTGGCGTGGTTCGCGCGGCTGAAGTTGGCGGGGCGCGAGGCGGAGATTGCGCGGGACATTTTGCCGGAGATTCGCGAGCGGCTGAAATTTCTGAGCGAGGTGGGGCTGGGTTATCTCCAGTTGGGACGCGGCGCGCCGACGTTGTCAGGCGGCGAGGCGCAGCGGATGCGGCTGGCGGCGCAGTTGGGCTCGAATCTCTGCGGCGTGCTCTACGTGCTGGATGAGCCGACGATCGGGCTGCATTCGCGCGACAACGAGCAGTTGCTCGCGGCGCTGCAAAAGCTGAAGGCACGCGGCAATTCGCTGCTCGTGGTCGAGCACGATGAGGAAACAATGCGGCGCGCGGATCACATCATCGATCTCGGTCCGGGCGCGGGCGTACACGGCGGGCACGTGGTCGCGGCGGGGACGCTGGCGGAATTGCAGCGGCAACCGGAGTCGATCACGGGGCGGTGTTTTCGCGAGCAGGCGGCGAAGCGGTATCCGTCGCGCGGGGAGCGGCGCGGGGTGGAAATGGAGAAGACGGCGAGAATCGAGAAGGCGGGACGGGGCGGGAATGCTGCGAACAAAGCGGCGCGCGTTGCAGCCTTGAAACGGGAGCGGAGCGCCGAGCACCGGCTCGGCGCGACTTTGAAGGGGCAGGTCCGTGCCGAGCCGGTGCTCGGCGCTCCGGGAGGTTCTGCTGCGACGCAGTTTCTCACGTTGCACCATGCGGGCGTGAACAATCTAAAGAATTTGACCGTGCAATTTCCGCTCGGGCGTTTCGTGTGCGTGACGGGCGTGAGCGGGTCGGGGAAGAGCACGCTGGTGCGGGATTGTTTGTTGCCCGCGGTCGCGGCGGCGCTGAAACGCGGGAACAAAAATCGTGGCAAAAGCGCGCAGGCGGCGACGGGTTTGCGCGTGAGCGGGCACGAGGGATTGGCGGCGGTTTACGAGGTGGATCAATCGCCGATTGGGCGCACGCCGCGCTCGACGCCGGCGACGTACATCGGGTTCTTCGACGACATTCGGCAGTTGTTCGCCCAGGTGCCGGAGGCGCGGTTGCGCGGCTACACGGTCGGGAGATTTTCGTTCAACAGCGTGCAGGGGCGGTGTCCGGCGTGCGAGGGCGCGGGGACGATCAAGTTGGAGATGAGCTTTCTGCCGCCGGCGTACGTGCGGTGCGAGACGTGCGGCGGGACGCGGTTCAATCGCGAGACGCTGGATATTTTGCTGCAAGGCCGAAACATCGCGCAGGTGCTGGACTTGAGCGTGGCGGAGGCGTTGGTGACGTTCGCGCCGTTTGCGCGGATTCGGCGCGCGCTGGAGGCGTTGCGCGACACGGGGCTGGATTATTTGAAGCTCGGACAAATCAGCCCGACGCTCAGTGGCGGCGAGGCGCAACGGGTGAAGTTGGTGAGTCATTTGCTGACGGGCTTGAAGGACGAGGGCGTGCTCGCGGGGCGGCGCGCGGCGCGGCATTTGTTCATTTTGGAGGAGCCGACGATCGGGCTGCACATGGCGGATGTGCGGCGGTTGGTGGAGGTGTTGCAGCGGCTGGTGGACGCGGGGCACTCGGTGATCGTGATCGAGCACAACCTGGATTTGATCGGCGAGGCGGACTGGCTGCTCGACCTCGGCCCCGAGGGCGGCGCGGCGGGCGGGCGCGTGGTCGTCGAAGGGACGCCGGAAGTGGTGGCGCGGTGCCAGGCGTCGCACACGGGGAGGTATTTGCGGGAGGTTTTGCGCGCGGGGCGATGAAGCTCAAAAATCCAAGCGCAAAGCTCAAGGGAATGACCAAGAACCAATGGGTCCGGGGCTCGGAATAACGCGGCGTTGCGGGAGCGAAGCGCGGCGCGGAGGGCGCACGCCGCTGGCGTGTCGTTTTCGGCGGCTCGCCGAAAACTTCGTTCCACTCACTTTTGGGTGCGGAGAAGAAAGTTAGGGAAACGCTGAACCAAGCGCCTGAACCACTCACTGGCACTGCTGGACACTAATGGAAGCAGGGCCATCGGGTTGGGCGGTTAGTGCTGGTTAGTGTCCATGAGTGGTTAAATCCGAATTCCGAAGTCGGGATTTGGTGGGCCGCTGGAGCGCGGCCCTCCGGGCCGCAGCAGCCGCTGCGCGCGAGGGGAGCGTAAGATGTGTGTCGCGTCCGCGACGGGCGCGGCCGCTGCGGGCGGGACGCCCGCGCTCCGTGCGGAGGTTGAAGCAGCGTGCTCGCCGCGCTTCGGCGTGCCTTGCCACTCGCTC
>JAYVOY010000594.1:0-3473 GCA_043757645.1 Verrucomicrobiota bacterium | reverse complement strand
GTTTGCCGTCGGGCGAGACGTTGTAATGCACCGACCATTCGCCGCGTTGCAGCGCGTAGCGGAGGCGTTCGCCGGACGCGACGTTCACGCCGGCGAGCCAAAATTCTTTCGAGCGCGGGGTTTGGAGATCGTACCAAATCCACTTTCCGTCGGGGCTGAAGAACTCGTGGCCGGCGATTTCGTTGGGCATCGTGCGCGCGTGCATGAGCCGCGCGTCGTCCGCGCCGATGCGCACGGTCCACACGCGCTCGACCTCGTGCCAGAGGCCCTCGTGGCAGAAGAGCAGGAGCGACGGATCGGTGGGGGAACACTGCGCGTGATTGAGCCAGTTGGTGCTGGGATGGAAAAATTTCACCGCGCCGGTCTGGAGGTCCGCGGAGAAAAATTTCATCGCGCGCGGCGTGTTCGCGCGAATCGCGAAACCGCTCGGGCGCGCACCGCCGCCAGCCGGGCGGTTCGTGAGCGCGAGTGTGTTCAACGTGCCGACAAGCAAGGTCTCGTCCGCGTTGACGCCGTTGAAGCTCGCGAGGAACGGCAGCTTCACCACGTCGCGCGTGACGCGGGTGTCGAGATGCGTCGCGCGAATCACGGTGCCTGTCTCGCCGCGCGTTGCGTAATACACCTGCCGACTCTTGCGCCCGACCTCGATGCCGCTGCTGCCGCCCGCACCGTAGGCGCCGCGCGGTACGACGAGTTCGAGATCAAACGCGCGATTCGTGAGATTCACCGTTGCCAGCCCGCCCGGCGTGGCGATCAGCAGCTTGTCGCCCGCCGCGGTGTAACTGTTTTGATGGAAGTAAAGACTCGTGCTGCCGGCCTCGCGCGACAGCCGCACGACCCGGTGGCCGGTGGCGGGTTCGATCCATTCGCGGGGAGGGTCGGCCTGCGCGGCGAGTGTGAGAGCGAATAGCACGGCGAGTGCGGTGGTGAGAAATTTCATTGAGTTAGAAAAAAATCAGGTGGTTGCTAATCTTCCGCGGTATGCGGCCACGCCCCTTTTACGGTGCCGTAGTGTCGGGTGAGCTTCGCGAAATCCGGGGAGGTTGGATCGGGACAAACGGGCCGTCCGCTCGCATCGAGATAGAAACATCCGCGCTCGGTGGGCGGAAGTTTCTCGAACAATGCGAGCGACTCCTCAGCCGCGTACTGCCAGCGCTCGCGCAACGCCTGAAGGTCCACGGGTTGAATCAACCGGAGTTTCGCGGTGCCCTGCTGGTTCAGGCGCGCCTGGCGGCCGCCCCAGTCGATGATCCATTCCGCATTCAAGCCGGGATCTTTTCCCGCGGCGGCCCACGCGAGCGCGCCCATGTGGAGGTGATGTTCGTGCAGATACATCACGTCGAGATAGTCGCGCAGTTTCATCCGGCCTGCGAACGCGAGCAGCTTGTTGGTGGCGGCGTCCCAGAAATTCAGCCGCCAGCCGAGTTGCGGATCGGGTTCCACCGGGAAGAAACGAAAGGCTGTGTCCCACACCCATTCGATTTTGGTGCTGTGCCCCGCGCGCGTGACGATGGCCCGGATGAATCCCGCCTGCGGGCGCATCACCTCCACGGCGAATCCCGCCCGTTGCAAAACTTCCAAGTCCGCCGATGCCGCCGTGTTCACGGCCACTTCCTCGTCGTGAAACAAATCCACGTCTTCGGAGGAACGCGGCGAGGAACTGGATTGGTGAAGAATCGTGGCCCCGCCCACGTAGCTGTCGGGACTCCGCTGCGCCGCGAGCACCAGCAAAACTTCCTTCTCGAAATCTCCTAGCGGCATATTTCGACGACCGCGCGGTAACCTCTGGCTCCCCCGTAATGACGGAGTTCGCGAATGACCCACGAGATGTCCTCCTCGCCGATCTCCGCGTCCTTGCGATACGACCAAAAACATTGCGGGTAGAAATCTTTGAACGCCCGGCGCGCCAGTTCCAAGCGGCGTTGCCGGGCTTCGGCGACTGGCTCGGCTTGCGTCTGAATTGGTTCGTTCATTTGCGGCAGGATAGCGCGGTGAATTGCGGCGGGCAAGCGGCTCGCGCGGCGCCCGCGGATAGGTGCGCATTCGCGCACTGCCCGCCGAACCACGCGGCGTTTCGTTTGGAGCTCCGCGTTTACGCGGCCCAGTGCGCGGAGTGGCCCGAACCGCCTGAAGGCGGAACTCCAAACGGGGGGCCGTGTCAAGTCGCGCCCCGCTGACGCGGCCCCGGCACAATTACGACGCTGTTTACTTGCTTCCAGCGACCTTGGCTTCCGCGGGTTTCGCCCGCTCACCCATCCTCGCCTGCAACTCCCGCGCCTTCGCCGCCGCGTCGTGCGCGACATTGCGATACGCGCCGAAATCGCTGAACCAATATTTTTTCGAGAGCCGGTACATCCAGTGCTGCTCGGGGATTTCCTCGCCGGGCAGCCATTGGCTGAAGCGCGGCGTCATCGCCTCGAGTTCGGCCATCGCGGTGCCGCGGACGGTCGTGTCGCGCGCGCCGTGTTTCACGACGAGCTGCTTCACGAGGTCGGGACGTTCCAGCACCACGCAGCCGCGCGTGTGGTGCGCGCTGAGTTCGCGGAAATCCTTCAGGAAGGAACTGTCGCGCATCGTCGCGTAAATGCCGCGCTCGTCGTGGATCGTTTCCTTCGCGAACTGGATGATCGGGCACGGCTCGATGTCGCCCTTCGGCCCGATGTGATGCGAGACGCCGGTGCTCATCGGGCACAACGCCTGGCCGCGGTCGTCGTAATACGCGTCGATCATCGCGATGGGCATCTTGGCGCGCATCTCGACGATGAACCGCCGCACGCGCACAAGCTGGTCGGGCCGCAACGCGAGCGGCGCGTTCATCTTCGGCCCGACGGGGCGGTAGGTGTGATACCACACGTAATGCACGCCGCGATTGATGAGTTCCTGCAACCAAGATTCCGTAAGCAACTCCTCAATGTTCGTCTGGCACACGCTCGTCGCGACGCCGGTGAGCAGCCCTTCGCGCAGACAATTCTCCAAACCGCGCAACGTGCGGGTGAAGACCTCCTTCTTGCCGCGCCGCTCGTCGCTCGTGATTTCGCGGCCCTCAATGCTGACGAGCGGCGTGGCATTGCCGATTTCGCGCAGGCGTTTCGCTGTTTTCTCCGTGATGAGCTGGCCGTTGGTGAAAATCTGGAAGTAACAATCCGGATGCGCCGCGAGCAACTCGAGCAACTGCGGGTGCAGGAACGGCTCGCCGCCGAGAATGCCGAAGAACACATTCCCGTGGCGCTTGGCCTCGAGGATCGTGCGATTCAGCGCGTCCAGCGGGATGGCGTCCTTCTCCTCGACATCCACCCAGCAACCCTGGCAGCGCAGATTGCACGTGTTGAGAATCGAGAGGTAAAGAAACGGCGGGAAATACTCGCCGCGCCGGATGCGCCGCTTGAACTTCTCGACGGACAACATGCCCTTCCAGCCGAAGTTCCACAGAAACTTCGCCAGGCAGCGCTTGTCGGCGGAACGGAGGGTGCGGG
>JAYVOY010000593.1:0-13008 GCA_043757645.1 Verrucomicrobiota bacterium | reverse complement strand
TCGATCATTTCATCCTCGCCGAGTTGGAGGGAAACGGTCTCGCGCCCACGCACGCCGATCTGTTCGATTACAAACCCAGACTCGCCGCACTCCACGGCAAACCCGTGCCCGACGAATACATCGCGGGCAAACGCTTCAGCACGATGACCGGCGTCGCCAGCGGCAAGTTGCTGCTCGCGCCGGTCGAACCCTTTCAGCAACACGGGCGCTCCGGCGCGTGGGTCAGCGCGTTTCTCCCGTTCACCGCGGCCATCGCCGACGAGTTGTGCTTCCTCAAGAGCATGCACACCGACGCGGTGAATCACGCGCCCGCGATTTCCTTTCTCCTCAGCGGCGGGCAAATCCCCGGACGCCCCACGCTCGGCGCGTGGCTCACCTACGGACTCGGCTCCGAGGCCGACACGCTGCCCGCCTTCACCGTGATGACCTCCGTGAGCAAGGGCACTTCCTGCGGCCAGATTTTTTACGACTTCTACTGGGGCAGCGGCTTTCTCCCGTCGAAATATCAGGGCGTGAAATTTCGCGGCAACGGCGAACCGGTCCTCTACCTCGGCAATCCCGAAGGCATCAGCGCGCCCGTGCGCCGCGGCATTCTCGATGACCTCGCGCAATTGAATGAGCTGAAGCTGCGCGAATCCGGCGACCCTGAGATCGCGACGCGCATCGCGCAATACGAGCTGGCCTACCGCATGCAAACCAGCGTGCCCGAACTCACCGATCTCACGAACGAACCCGCGCACGTGCTCGAAATGTACGGCCCCGATGTGAAACAGCAGGGGAGCTTCGCCTACAATTGTCTGATGGCCCGCCGCCTCATCGAGCGCGGCGTGCGTTTCGTGCAACTCATGCACGCCGGCTGGGACCAGCACAACAGCCTCACCACCGAACTTTACAACCAGTGCCGCGACACCGATCAACCCAGCGCCGCGCTCGTGAAAGACCTGAAACAACGCGGCCTCCTCGACGACACGCTCGTCATTGGGGGCGGCGAATTTGGCCGCACGCCGTTCATCCAGGGCAACCTCGCCGACCGCAAACGCTGGGGCCGCGATCATCACCCCTACGCCTTCACCGTGTGGCTGGCGGGCGGCGGCGTGAAGGCCGGCCTCAGCCACGGCGCGTCCGACGACCTCGCGATGAACGCCGTCAAAGACCCCGTCCACGTTCACGATTTTCAAGCGACGCTGCTCCACCTCCTCGGCATCCACCACGAGCAGCTCACCTTCAAATTCCAAGGCCGCCACTTCCGCCTGACGGATGTGCATGGCGAGGTGGTGCGGGCGGTGCTGGCTTAACCGTAACAATGCAGTAGGACCGCCGCCGTCTCGACGGCTCACGGCGCGGGAAGTCCGCGAGGTCAATTCCCACGCCAGCTTTTGGTTCCCCATTCAGGGAACATTTTGTGCCGTGGAAAATGCGCGCTTCCGCCCCGTTTGGATGGTGTGAGCCGCCGGGACGGCGGCGGTCCTACGGCATCGTTGCGGCTTGAACCGGTGTCTGGACGTGGGACTCACAGGCTACCTGCGCTATGTGGGCTACGGCGTGATGAAGCTCAACCGGCACCAGATCGGACGGGAGCTGCTGGCGCGCTCAACCGGCTGAAGCGGTCGAAACCGACGCCCCGATCGGATCGGACAGGAGCCGTGTCGATGGCACCGGGCGGCGCCGGAGGATTTTAGCCGTTGGCGCGTGTTCCTGTGCCTCCCCGGCCCGCCACCGCTGGGCCAGACAGCTCCACGGCCCATCCCGTTTCCAAAATCAGGAGTTTCCGGCCAGCGGGTGCAAAAATTCCGCCGCAAAACCGTCGCGCGGCAACTCGCCCGCCGCGCCCGCCGCCCCCAACCGCGCCGCGATTCAAGCTCCGAAAACCCGGCGCTGGGACGAGCTCATTTTGCCCCACGAGTGGCAATCGCCGCACGGCAAAAACCGCCGGGTATTTCTTTGACGCGCCCGGCAACGTGTGGTCCTGTTACAAGGAATTTTTCGGTGTCTCTCGTTAAAAATGAATGCGAATTGTTTGGAACGTAACTGCGGCCCCGGAATCACTTTGCCCGCGCGCCTGCTGCGCTGGGCAGCGGCGGGGGTCGCGGCGTTGGCCCTGCTGCTGCCGCGCGGGGTGAACGGTCAGGCGTCGCTGCCCGCGGGTTTTTCGGAAACTCGAATCCGGGGGATGTCCTCGCCGACATCGCTGTGTCTGGTGCCCGATGGGCGCGTGTTCGTCAATTCGCAGGGCGGCGACGTAAACGTCATCAAAAACAATGTCCTGCTGGCGACCCCGTTGCTCACGCTCAATGTTTCCGCCATCGAGGAACGCGGCTTGGACGGCGTCCAAGTCGATCCCGACTTCGCCAACAACGGCTACGTGTACATTTATTATGCGGTCCCCACCACCCCGAGCCACAACCGCCTGAGTCGTTTCACCGTCACCGGCGATGTGGCCGCCCCCAATTCGGAGGTCGTGCTGTTTGATTTGCCGACGCTCTCCGATTCGGGCTGGCACAATGGCGCGGCCATCAAGTTTGGTCCGGATGGCAAACTTTATTTCACTGCGGGCGAAAACAACATTCCGGCCAACGCCCAGTCGCTGCAAACGACGCTGGGGAAAATCCTGCGGATCAATTCCGACGGCACCATCCCGTCGGATAATCCGTTCTACAACGCCACCACCGGCAACAACCGCGCCATCTACGCCCTGGGCTTCCGCAATCCCTACACCATGACGTTCCAACCCGGCACGGGGCGCCTCTTTGTGAATGATGTCGGTTCCTATCTGTGGGAGGAAATCAATGAAATCGTGGCGGGCGGCAACTATGGCTGGCCCACCTACGAGGGCTACAGCACCGCCGCCGGGGTCCGCTCACCGATCTTCACCTATCCGCATCCGGCGGATTTTCCGACCAGCAGCGCCATCACGGGCGGTGCGTTTTACAATCCCGACGCGGTCAACTTCCCGGCCCAATATGTCGGAAAATATTTTTTCGCGGATGGCTTCCAGCAATTCATCAAGGTGCTGGATCCGGTGACCCGGACGGTGACGCCGTTCGCCACCTTCCCCGCCTCGCTCTATGCCGACCCGATCGACAACAATGCCGTGAGCGCGCTCTACCCCACCGTCGGCGCGAATGGTTTCCTATACTATCTGGCCCGCTCCCCGCTGGCCGCCCAATTCTCGTCGTTGAACATCATTCGCTACATTGGCGGCAGCGCGCCACAAATCGGCTCGCAACCGCTCAATCAACTCGCCTCCGCCGACGGGACGGTCGCGTTCGAGGTCGCGGCGAACGGCAATGCGCCGCTGGTTTTTCAGTGGTTTCGCAAAAATGTCGGCGCGGCCGGTTTCACGGCCATCCCGGGCGCCACCGCCCCGCGGGTGACCCTCAACTCGGTTGCCATCGGGGACAACGGCGCGCAGTTCCGCTGCACGATCACCAATCTCGTGGGGAGCGCCACCAGCAGCGCCGCCACGCTGACGGTTACTGCGGGTGGCCCACCCGTCCCAGTCATCACGGTGCCCGAGGCTGGCGCCTTCTACCGCGCCGGTGACACCATCGCTTTCGAGGGCTATGCGACCGACCCGCAGGACGGCACGCTGCTGCCGGCCAATCTCAGTTGGAGAATTAATTTTCACCACCTCGAACACACCCATCCAGTGCTGCCGGATACGGCGGGTATTTCCAACGGCACCTTCTTTATCTCGCCCCTCATTGATCCCAGCCCGTTTGTCTGGTTCCGCATCTATCTGACGGCCACGGATTCCTCCGGGCTGTCCAGCACGGTCTATCGCGAAATCTTTCCGGTGAAATCCACCAACACCCTGGCCACCGAGCCGCCGGGGCTGCAGGTGATTTTCGATGGTCACGCCGCGCCCACCCCCACCAACTGGGTCGGCGTGGTGGGAGTGACCCGCACGCTGGGTGCGCCCGATCAATACCTTAACGGCAGTCTTTATACCTTTGATTCTTGGTCCGACGGAGGCGCCGTGAATCATGACATTGCCACTCCGGAACAAAACACCACCTACACCGCCAACTTCCGCCTGGTGCCGCCGGTCGATAACGCGGCGATGACCTCGGAGACTGTGCCCTCGCAAATGACCGCCGGGGCCAACTACACCGTCTCCGTGCGAATGCAGAACACGGGCAACACCCTCTGGCCGACGAATTCGACCTATGTCCTCGCGGCACAAAATCCCGCGAACAACACCACTTGGCGCGCCACACCGGTCAACCTCACCAGCGCCATCAATCCCGGCGACAGTTTCACCTTCACCTTCGCGGTCACGGCTCCGGCGGTCGCGGGCGTTTACAATCTGCAATGGCAGATGCAGCGGGCCGGCGTTTTCTTCGGCACGCCCGCGCTCAACACCGCGGTCAATGTCACCGCTCCCGCCGGTGCCGGCGCCAACGGCGCGACCTTTGTCTCCCAAAGTGTGCCGCTCACCATGGCCCCCGGCGGCATTTATGCTGTCTTGCTCACGATGCAAAACACGGGCACCGGCGTCTGGTCGGCGGACACCAAGCACAAGCTGGGTTCCGCCAATCTTCAGGACAACACGCGCTGGGGTTTCACCCGGGTCAACCTGACGAACGGCAACGCCAACGCGGTTCCGCCCGGCGCTTTGCAAACCTTCAACTTCCGCGTCAAGGCGCCCACGACCCCCGGCCAGTATAATTTCCAATGGCGCATGGTGCAGGAACTGGTGGGTTGGTTTGGGCAACTCTCGGCCAATCAAATCATCACGGTCACCGCGACGGGTCTGACCCCGGTTACGATTCCCCTGCCGCCCGCCAGTCTGAACGTCAACGCGGGCCAACCCGCCACGTTCTTTGCGGGAGCCATGGGTTCGAGTCCGATCGCTTTCCAATGGCAGCGTCAATCCGCTGGCGCGGCCGACTTCACTCCGATTCCCGGGGCCACCGCCTCCACCTATCGGCTGGACTCCACCAGTGGCGCGGACCACGGCGCGGCGTTCCGCTGCGTCGCGACCAATCCCGCCGGGTCCGCCACCAGCGCCGCCGCGATCCTCACGGTGAACGGCGGGGGCGGCCCGACCCCGCCCACGGTCACCGTGC
Organism: Verrucomicrobiota bacterium; assembly: GCA_043757645.1. Classification (GTDB taxonomy): domain Bacteria; phylum Verrucomicrobiota; class Verrucomicrobiia; order Limisphaerales; family BJHT01; genus BJHT01. The sequence goes on along the minus strand of JAYVOY010000593.1, from coordinate 7,936 downwards.
CACCCGCGCCCCAAAACGTCACTGTCGGCCAAGACGCCACCTTTGCCGTCTCCGTATCCGGCACGGCTCCCTTCACCTACCAATGGGAGCGGAAGAATCCCGCCGACGCTGACTTCCTCCCGATTGGCGGGGCCACCAGTCCGAGTTACACCCTCGCCGCGACGAGCTTGGCCGACAACGGGGCTTTGTTCCACTGCGTCGTCAACAACGCCGCCGGCACGGCCACCAGCGCAAGCGCGTTGCTCACCGTGACCCTTTCCGCGGGCACGCCCCCAACCGTCGTGGTCTCCCCCGCCACCCAGTCCGTCGCCGTGGGCGCGGCCGCCAACTTTTCCGTCAGCGTGACGGGCACCGCGCCCTTCACCTATCAATGGCAGCGTAAGAATTCCACGGACGCGGGATTCACCACCATTGCCGGAGCCACTGGTCCGACCTTTCAAATCCCGGCCGTCGCCGCGGGCGACAACGCCGCCCAATTCCGCTGCCTCGTGAACAACACCGCGGGTTCCGCCACCAGTGATCCCGCCGTCCTGACCGTCACCGGCATCGGCGGCGGAGTCGCGCCAACCATCGTCTCATTCACACCCGCCAGCGGCGTGCGGCAGGTTCCGGTGACAGCCGCGATGCAAGTGGTTTTCTCCAAAGACATGGACCCCGCCACGATCAACGCAACCACGCTCACATTGATTCGCAAGACCACCACGACCGTGCTCCCAGCGACGATCACCTACAATCCAGCCACACGGACGGCCACGTTGACCCCGACGGTCCCGCTCAAAACCGACTGGACCTACATCGCCACCGTCATCGGCGGAGCGGCGGGCGTGAAAGACCTCGGCGGCCTGGCCCTGGCCAACACCACCACGTGGAGCTTTTACACCACCGACACCATCGGACCGCGGATTTCCAATGTCATCGTGACTGTCACCGCGAACTCCGCCCTCGTGACTTGGGATACCAACGAAAACGCCGACAGCCAGATTCTTTATGGAGTCACCAGTGCTTACGGGCAGACCACTCCGCTGGCTGGCGCGCTGGTGCTGCACCACTCCATGACCCTGACCGGCCTCAACGCGGGGACACCCTACAACTACCAAATCCGCGGCCGCGACGGTTTCGGCAACCTCTCCGCGCCCGCCAACGCGACGTTCACAACCGCTCCATAACCGCGGCGATCTCTCAACAAAAAACAAACCGGCGGCGGCCAAACACCGTCGCCCTTTTTGTGTCCGCGTGCGGCGCGGCAAACTTTTTTCCCGCCACCGCTCCGCGCCACTGCGCCACACTCGATTCCGTTTTCAAAACCTGGAGTTTGCGGCCAGGCACCCATGAGAGTGACCCCACGTGGCAGGAAACAGAGACGCGCCCGCTGAGGAAGCAGGGGGCGGTGGTGACCAAAGTTGGGCCGGGTAAGGCTTGCATCGCCGCGGTCGTAGTCTCGATCGTGGCAGTCGTGACTAAAGCCGGGGCAAACAAGACTAAATCCGCGACGGGAAAGACTATGTTTATGGCAATCGAGACATGAATCAGCGCGAGGAAGACTAAAACCGAAGCAAACGAGACTAATTCTGTCGCCGACAAGACTAATCTCGGGACAAACCAGACTAACATCGTGGCAAGTCAGACTAATATCGTGACGAAAATGACTCATTTTGTCGCAACATGAGTCTTTTTCGGGGCGGTTTTCGTCTGATTTGGCCAAAATTGAGGGGGAAATGGGGTTTGATACTATTTCGCAATGAGAATCAGTGCCTTGCCGAAGGACCGACACCCCTCACCCTGCCCTCTCCCCTCTTCCGAGGAGGGGAGAGGGTGGCCGAAGGCCGGGTAAGGGGTGTTCCCGCAACGCACCGATTATCATTGGGAAACAGTATAAGGTGAGGGAGAACGGCGGCTTCATGCCAAGAGGCGCGGAATTCAGGGAGTGGTACGAGGCTTTTGCACAGCAAGCCCACACCGCGTTCGGGGGCAGGGTATGGAGTCCCGGCTTCAGCCGGCGGGGCGTTCGTCCGGCGAGGGCGCGTGGGAGATTTCCCGCGTCCCGGAGCGCGGCCCTCCGGGCCGCAGCAGCCACCCAAGTGCGGAGACCGTGAAATGCTCGGGGCATCCCCGGCGCAAGTTGCCGCTGCGGGCGGGACGCCCGCGCTCCATGCCACCGGAGCGCCGCGTTTCACACGGCCCGCAGCGTCACCCGCGCAGAGCGGTCATCCCTTACCAATCGGAAATCCCAGAGTCGCGTGGAACGCGTCGCTCCGAACGCGACGCCGCGGCAAAATGTCACCGCTCAATTCTTCTTCGGCAGCACCGTCACCTTGATCGCGTTGCTGGGGTAGATGCAGCGCGTGTTTTTGCCGTCGATGGGGACCTGGCCGTCGCCGTTGATGAGGAAGCTGTAGGTGCCCTCCTTCATTTTGTCGGTGGCGATGGCGAGCTTCTGTTCGCGCTCGCCTTTGCCAATGGTCTTCACGGGGATTTCCATGCCGGGCGGCAGTTGAATGCTGGCACCGTTGAGTTGAATCGCGTTGGGCATGTCGGCGCGGCGCTTGGCGGTGAGCGTGACGTTGAATGAATCGCCCTTGGTCACGGTGAATTCGGCGGGCGCGGCGGTGATTTGAAACGCCGCCTGCTCGCGCACCGCGAGCACGATGCTGCGCGTCATGCGGCTGATGGCGGGCGTGTTCACGGTGTCCCACACGATCACGCCGCCGCGGGCTTGGCGCGTGAGCTTCTGGCCGTTCACCTCGCTCACGCCGACGAGTTGGATTTCGCCCTCGCCAATCGGCGCATCCGCCGCGGCGGTGACGACGAGCGTGCCCCACTTCACGCCCTTGCCGATGACGATGGGATCGGCGGTGACGCCCGGCGGGAGGTTGCGCGCCGCGACGGTGATGGGTTCGTCGTGGCCGTGCAGACGCCACACGAGCACGTCGAGCCGCTCGCGTCCGCCCTGATACAGGATATGGGAGTCGATGCGAATCTCGTGCGTCGGCTGGCAAACAAGGCGGAAATCCGGCTGCGGGTCGCGCTGAATTTCGAGACGGTAAAAATACTGCGGGCCGCCCTGGCGCTGGCGGTAGAGGTGTTCGAGGCGCAGCGTGAAATCACCGTCGCTCGGCGCGGTGAAGGAGTGGGCGATGTCGCGCGAGTTCGAGGCGAAGCGGATTTGCCCAATGTTTTCACCGTAATCCTGCGGGTTCGCGAGCACGTTGCCGTCGGCGCGGAGGATTTCCAAGTCGGGATCCGCGGGCGAATCAATGCGCTCGCAGAAAACGTCGAGGCTGAATTTTTCGTTTTTCTTGGCCGCGAAAACAAACGTGTCCACGTCACCGACGGGATCGAAACGGCCGCTGACGGCGCACGGCACGCTGAGGCGCTGGGCTTGGTGGGTCGCGTGGTTCGGCTCGCTTTCGAGAATTTCCGGGACGCGGCTGAAGAGGAGAAGTTTTTGATTCGAGCTGCCGGCGTCGGTTTTCACGCGCACTTCCATGCCGTCGAGTTGCGAGGCGGACGGGCGCACGAGGCCGTTCACACGCAGGCTGGTGGCGGTTTCGTCGTCGCCGGGGATGGTGATTTGTTTCACGATTTTCTCGAGCGGGCGGCCCTTCACCTTGAGGTCGGTCTTTTCGCCGCCGGGGAGATTGCGCCCGTAAATCGTGATCGGCGTGGTGGTGCCGGGCTGCGCGCCGGTGGGCTGGATGAAGTCGAGGTAGGGCAGCGTGGAAATGCTGAGGCGGTAGAAATGCTCGTCGGTGCCGTTGTAAGTGAAGTCGGTGAGCTTCACGAAATAATCGCCGTCGGCGGGAACATCGAAGTCGATGAACGGGTCGCGCTTTTGATCGCGGATGTCCTCGTCCTGACTGGCGAGGAGTTGTTTGCCGTTCGCGTCGAAGAGCCACATGAAACCATCGAGCCGCGAATCGACGCGCCACGCGCGGCACTCGAGGAGCACGCGCTGGCCCTTTTTCGCGGGGAACTTGAACCAATCGACATCCTCGCTGGGGCTGATGCGGCCATTGATGGTCGTGTTCAGCGCGACGGGGGTGGCGGCGGACTGGACGTTGTTCGGCTCCTTCTCCAGCGCCTCGGCGAAGTCGCTCACGACAAATGTGCGCGGATTGCTGATGCCGAATTTACCAATGCTGCGCACATCGTAATCGCCCGCGGGGACATTCGCCGCGACGGAGATTTTGAACCGCGGCTTCTTGTCCTTCGCGTCGCTGATGATCCGCGCGGTGATGCCGGCGTGGCTGAAATAAAGCTGCGCGGTGCCGTCGAGATTGTTGCCGCCGAGTTCCGCCTCGACGGAGGAACCCGTTTGCGCGCCGGGCGGGAAAACCCACTTGAGTTGGGCGACGGGGAGTTGGGCGTGGGCGCGCGGCGCAAAGGCACCGAGGCAACCAACAAAAACCCACGCGAGAATGCCGCGCCAAAGCTCGCAGCCAACGCGGTGAAAACAAATCTCGGGTGACATGGCAGTTCTAACTTTCCGAACCAAGCGAGCGCCTGGCCGCGACATCCGCGGCAGAGCGCAACGGCAATGGGTGCCGCTTCTCATATTCCTCCTGGAACGCGCGCAGCAACGGCAGCTCCAGAAAATCCTTCTGCCGTCCGCTCGCCTGTTTGCTGGCGATGATGTCGCGCACGTTGGCGACGCAGAACATTTCCTCCCGGACGCTCCGCGCCTTCGCCGCCGAGAAACTCTCGATTCCGTCCGGCGCGAACACCAAGTCCACATCAAACGGGCCGGACTTGATTTGCACGAAATCCTTCGCGCGAACGATTTCCGCCTCCAGTTCGCCGGTGATTTCAAAACCAGTTTTGCGCAGCGCCCGCACGATGCGGCGACAATTCTCCGGGTCGCGCGCTGGAAAAATATCCACGTCCTGCGTGGTGCCCGGATAGCCCAGTAAAATCGCGCCACCCTTGCCGATGAAGAGATAGTCCACGGACTCCGCCGCAAATGCCCGCGCGATCTCGACCGCTTGAAGCGGATGAAATGAGGGGCGCTCGCTCATGCCCCGGCCAACTGAAAGCCGAGATACTTCGGCAGGTGTTGGTGGCACCAGGCGCGGTATTCGGGCAGCGAGGCGAAGACGCGGAACGGCGCGTCATCGAGCACCGGTTTGTGGACGAGGTTGAAGCCGTATTTGATCCGGTCGTGCAACGAGCGATCCAACTGGCGGCGGCACTGTGCGCGGAAGTCCTGAAGATCGTCGTTCGGTCGGGGCGAGTTCATGGAACTTCATTAGGCCAAGGAGACCCGTTCGGCAAGGGAGGCGTGCGACGCGGGCCTTACGCCAGCAACTCGCGAATCGGCTCGCCGGTGTTCAGAATCTCGACCGGCCGGTCGGCCTCGTTGATGTAAGCCTTGTGGCGGTCCACGCCGAGCAGGTGATACATCGTCGCGAGCACGTCCTGCGGCGAGACGGGGCGGTCCTTCGGGAACTCCGCGCGCGCGTCGGTTTCGCCGAGCACGAGGCCGCGTTTGAGGCCGCCACCGGCCAGCACCACGCTCATCGCGTTGGACCAGTGGTCGCGGCCCGCGTCCTTGTTGATGCGCGGCGTGCGGCCGAATTCGCCCCACACGAGCACGAGCGTCGAGTCGAGCAGGCCGCGCTGATCGAGGTCTTCGATCAACGCCGCGTAGGATTGATCGAACTCCGGCAGCTTCTTGGTTTTGAGCGATTCGAAATTGTTGTTGTGCGTGTCCCAACCGCCGAGATCGACGGTGACGAAGCGCACGCCGTTCTCGACGAGCCGCCGCGCGAGCAGCGTGGACTGGCCCATCGTGTGGCGGCCGTATTGCTCGCGGAGGCGCGAATCCTCGCGATTCAAATCAAACGCGGCCTGCACCTGCGGCGAGGTCGCGAGTTGAAACGCCTGCTGCGTGAAGGAATCCATCCCGGCGATCAAGCCCGACGCGTCGGCGTCGCGGCGCAGCGTGTCGAAGGTCGCGAGCAGTTCGCGGCGCTGCTGCAAACGCTCGAGCGAAATGCCGTTCGGCAGTTTCAAATTGCGCACCTGAAAGTCCGCGCTGTTCGGATCGCCCTGCGTCTCGAACGGATTGTACGCGACGCCGAGATACGCGGCGGCGGTGCTCTTCGGCGAGCGCGGCACGGTGCAATACGCCGGGAAACCCGCGCGGCGCGGCCCCATTTCCTTCGCGACGATGCTGCCGTAGCTGGGCACCTCGTTGGCGGGAATGTCGTTCGTCGGCTTGTAGCCGGTGAGCAGTTGGTGGCTCGCGGATTCGTGGCCCGAGTCGGGATGCGTGCAGGAGCGGATGACCGCGAGCTTGTCGCAAATCTTCGCGATGCGCGGCATGTGTTCGCAGACTTGGAGGCCGGCGAGATTGGTGCGAATCGGGTTGAACGTGCCGCGAAATTCCGACGGCGCGGACGGCTTCAAGTCCCACATATCGATGTGGCTCGGCCCGCCGCCCTGCCAGAGCAGGATGACGCTCTTCTGTGGCGTCGCCGCGCCCGCCGCGGCGGCCAGCGCCTCGCGGCGGAGTTGCCCGGCCAGCGTGAGGCCGCCGAACGCGAGCGCGCCCGCGCGCAGGAAGCCGCGGCGCGACAGACCGTCGCAGCAATCATATTTTCCGTGGGTCACATCAATAGTCATAATCGCGGAACTGCTGACGAAAAAATGTTCGTGCTATTCGTTGAAACACGGCATTTCGCGACTTGCCTCTGAAAGATTGCCTTTACCCTCTATCATGGGATTGTATTTCTACTTAGCATGAACCAACGCATTAGGAACTTCTGGAGTAATAGTAGGAATCAACTCCTTGCTGGCGCGGATGATGAAATGCGTTCCATTCTTGAACGCGTTCCGAAGTTAGTCACTGCACCTGTTCAACACGACCTGCTCATGTTGAGTTTGAATCCGTCGTTCCCGACCAATCCGGACAACGGTATCCTTGGTTGGTATCAGGAACAAGGATTTAACTACCCTGAAAGCTTCATTTTTCAAACTTCAGGGTTTCAGAATGGCTTCGACGAACAACTCGCACAACGCCATGCAAACCTGCACAATGAGGCACGAACGAGGTATCCGAGGTTTTTCCAACGCCCCAACGAACTAGCAAATCGCCTCGGCTACAACTATGCTCATCTTGATCTCTTTCTCGCACTCACATCCAAATTGCCACGAGATGCACAGTTGACTCGGAATCATCGTTTCACCGACCTCAATCCTAACTTTTGGCAGCACCAACTCGACATAGCTTTCGAGCTATGCACCCAGATACGACCTCGCGTCATCGTGGCTGTTTACGCTAGTGCTGCTGACATTTTCAGGCGGTATTTGATTACTCGGCTCAATGCGAATATTCCTTATTTTGGGAATACGGAATACTCGCGCCTCCGTTCGTTGTCATGGAAGTTTCCGTGGTCAAATCAAAAAACACTTATTTTGCGATGCTCAGACCTAGCTGGTTCGCGGCGTCCTATGAGTGACGCTGCGTTCAATCAGATGGCGAATGTACTTACCGAGATTGTTCAGCAGCATCTGAATGACGGCTAACATTGGTTTCCATTCGGCGTTGAATTTGCCTCATTGCTAGTAAGGCCCGTTTCCGAATGCTACATGCCGCGTGAAGATTGCATGAGAGTTCCAATCTGCTGATCGTTCTGCAACTCAGTGATTGAACACAAATTCCTTCGAGTTCAGCAGCATCCAGGTGAAATCCTCGAGCAGCGCGCGCCGGTCCTTCGCGCGGGCAAGCAGCTTCGTCGCGGCCTTCAGCTCCTCGTCGTTCGGCACGCGGGCGTAGGCGCGCAGGTACAATTCCTCGATGATTTGCGCGTCGGTTTGTTTCGATTTCAGCAGCGTCGCGACGGTGCCGTTTTCGCCGGAGATTTTTCCCTGCACCTCGGGCGAGTTCATCAGGTGCAGCGTCTGCGCGAGATTCGGCGCGGTGACGCGCTCGCAT
>JAYVOY010000592.1:0-3478 GCA_043757645.1 Verrucomicrobiota bacterium | reverse complement strand
TCGAATGCGCGAACGCGTTCTCGCCCACGATCGCCTTGCTGCGCTGCACCACGAGCCCGCTCATGCGCGAAACCAACCGCGAACTTTTCACGATCTCCCGCGCGTTCACGCCGATTTGGTAGCCGCCGAAAAATTCGCTCCGCGTCTTGAGCGCCATCACGATTTCCTCGAGCGCCGCGTTGCCCGCGCGTTCGCCGATGCCGTTCACCGTGCATTCCACCTGCCGCGCGCCCGCGCGCACCGCCGCGAGCGAGTTCGCCACCGCGAGGCCGAGATCATTGTGGCAATGCACGCTGATGATCGCCTTGCCCGTCTGGAATTCCCGCACGTTCTCCCGCAATTGCGCGATCAACGCGCCATACTCTTCCGGCACCGCCCAGCCCACCGTGTCGGGAATGTTCACCGTCGTCGCGCCCGCGGCCACGACCGCCTGGCAAACCTGGATCAAAAAATCCGGCTCCGTCCGCGAACCGTCCTCCGGCGAAAACTCCACGTCCTCGACGAGGTTCTTCGCGCGCGTCACGCCCTCGACCGCGAGCCGGATGATTTCGTCCTGCGGTTTGCCGAGCTTGAACTCGCGGTGAATCTTCGAGGTCGCGAGAAAAACATGGATGCGTCCGCGCTTGCCCGCGGGCTTCACCGCCGCGCCCGCCGCGTCGATGTCCTTCGCCACGCAGCGCGCGAGGCCCGCGATGATCGGACCCTTGATTTCCTTCGCGATCGTTTGCACCGCGTGAAAATCCCCGTCGCTGATCACCGGGAAACCGCCCTCGATCACATCCACCTTCAGCCGCGCGAGCTGGCGCGCGACCTCGAGTTTCTCGCGGAGATTCATGGACGCGCCGGGGCACTGCTCGCCGTCGCGAAGCGTGGTGTCGAAGATGATGATGCGGTTGCTTTTCATAATATGTTTTGTGTGTTGCCGCGGGGCTTCACCGCCCGCCGCCCGAACGCCCGTGGAATCATCGCCAACAAAAAGACCCCACCGCCGTCGGGCAGATGGGGTCGTGAAATCCGGTTGCTCCGAGTCAGAACCCAACTGCCGCGCTGCCCGTAAGCAGCCCGTCGCACAGTGGCAGTCGAAGGTTCCGATTCATGCGGCGGATTAGTTAGTCCCTCGCGCCCGCGGGGTCAAACGGATTCCTTGGTACGGAGTCCCGCCTTCAGGCGGCGGGGCTTCCGCGCTCGCCGCACGCGTGCGAATTCTCAGCGCCTCCCCAATTGCGAACGTCCCGCCGGCTGAAGCCGGGACTCCATACCTCGGTGTCCGCCGATCCACGCACAACCGGTTGCCTTCCCCTCGCCCTCCGTCACGACAAATGACGAAATCCCCGCTTTCTCCGTCCAACGCCGCGTCTCGCTGTTCCAGAAAATCCGCCGCCACCCAAAATCCTGATCGCCGTGTCCGCTCTCGCAACTTTGCCGTGATGAAAAATTTCGCCTCCCGCCGCGCCCTCGCCGCCGCGCTCGCCTTCGCCCTCACCGCCCTTTCACCGCGCCCCGCCGCCGCGTTTCTCGACGGCCCCGGCGGCCCCAGCCCGCACGATAATTTTCATCTCCTCGTCGTGCGCCCCGCCGACTTTCGCACCGCGCCCGCCGCGTCGCCCGCACCGAATGCCTCCGCCGCCGCGCCCGCAAAACCCACTCTCCTCCGCGACAAAGGCGCGGAACTCGACGGCTCCGCCCTTTCGCTCGCCCAGCCTGCCGCGGCCGCGCTCAACGTCCGTCACGCCGGTCGGTACACGCTCTGGCTGCGTGTCGGCGTGACGAAAGGTTTCGCCGCGCCGCTCGACGTCACGCTGATGCAAAAAGAAAAATCCCTCCTCGCCACGCGCGTCGCCGACGGCCCCGGCTCGGTCAAACGCGGCGGCCCCGAGGCCTTCAAAGCCTACGCGAAACAAGCCACCAGCAGCGGTCTTTACAAGGAAATCGCCATCGAGGGCGGCGGCAAAAACGATCCCACGCGCATCGGCAAACAAGCCACCGACGACCTCGACAGCGAGCTGAAAGACCTCAAGGGCCAGATCGCCGGCGCGCGCACCGCCGATGACTGGGTCAGCTCCGGCCGCCTCGAACAACTCGCGGACGCGCGCCCGTTTTATTGGTGGAACGCCGGCACCGTCGAACTCGCGCCCGGCGAATTCCAACTCACCGTCGCGCCCGGCGCGCGCCTCAAACCCGACACCGCGCTCCTCGACGCCGCGCTGCTCACCACCTGCGACAAGCTCACCTATCCCTACATCGGCGACCTCAACGCCCCGCGCGCCAGCTACGTCCGTTTCCGCCTCGATCGCCTGCCGAAGCCCGGTCTGAAAATCAGCGCGAGCCTGCGCATCCATTCCGATCCGTGGTCCACCGGCACCGTCTGGCTCAATCCCTCGCGCCTGCACGCGAAGGTCGGCGAACCCCACACCAAGCCCGGTTTCACGCGCTGGTATCGACTTCAGGACATCGAGCGCGCGCCCGCGTTCGGCGCGGGTCAGGCGCATCTTTCACTCGCGCTCAACGCCGCGAACAAACCCGCCGCCGACACCGCGGGCGCGACGCAATTCGCCGTCTTCCCGCATCAGGACAACGTGCTGCGCGAAATCAGTTGGCACGAACCCGAGGGCCTCAACCTCTCGCTCGCGACCGATTTCGAGACGCATCTCCACCAGCTCCGCACGTTCCGCGACCACGCCCGCGAGCATTACGATTTCGCCCTGCGCGCCACGGGTGAACAGATTTTCCCGCTCACGCGCGGCGACCTTTATTTCGGCAACGGCTGGGGCGCGGCCAGCGGCGAATGCGCGGATTACATGAACAAAACCCTCCGCCTCCTCGGCATGAACTCCGTCAGCGCGGGCTATGAGACGATCAAGTTCCGCGACCTCTACGGCTGGTCGAGTCAGGCCGGGCACTACTGGCCGCCCGCGTTTTTGCCCCACAACGAGGCCGACGCGAAAAGCAAATACGACGCGCATTACCGCGATTTTTTCTCAAAGTCCCGCGACCTCTACGCCGGCACCACCACGTTTCAAATCGCCGATGAACCCGCCGAGATTTCGCGCAACGAATTCACCGCGCCCTTCTGGCGTTTCGGCACGGACGAGCGCGGCGAAAAATTTGAGGACGCCGGTGGCGGCAGCGATCTCAACACGCGCCGCTGCGATCTGGAAAACGTCGTGCTCGAAACGCGCATCGAGAAACACGGCCAGTGGATCGGCTTCCGCGTGGCCGTGGACGACGCGCGCACGCCGAAGCGCTACGCCTTCTGGCACCTCGGGCGGATCAGCCCGAGCCTCGAGATGAACCTCGCGTCCGGCCGCACGGATCGCGGTGCGCCGACGTACACCGCGATGGTCATTCCCGGCGCGGTCATCGCGGCCACGGGCACGGCGGTGAAAATTGTTTATCACGGGAGCAACGCCGCGCTCTTCATCAACGGCAAATTGATCCAGCAACACACCGACCTCGCGCCGCGCGGCGGCTTCGGTTT
>JAYVOY010000591.1:0-3480 GCA_043757645.1 Verrucomicrobiota bacterium | reverse complement strand
CCGCGCGGAGTCTATTCGCGAACGGGCGCGGGGCGGGCGGGATGGAGCGCCACAATGGTCCCGCCGAATGACGCTCTGTGTTCATCGTGTCGCTGTGGTCCTTGTTACAAATTTTTTTCACCACAGAGACGCGATGAACACAGAGAAAAGAATTTTGTGATTCACCGCGCGGACTTTTGTTCGGGGAATTCTTTCCACGAACCGGCTCGGCGCGAATCTACTTCCATCGCCCACGCCGAGCCGGTGCTCGGCGCTCCAGCGGGGAGGGCTGAAAGCCCGGCCTGTGATAGCCCGGCCTGAAGGGCCGGGTAGCGCCGCCCCGTATTAACCCAAAGCCCTGTAGGGGCGACCCAGCGGGGTTGTGGAGACCGGGGCCAATAGGGATGCGTGAGCGTTGTCCCGCCCTTTCAGGGCTTCGGGAATTGGGGGGGCATTAACCCGGCCCTTCAGGCCGGGCTATAACAGGCCGGGCCTTCAGCCCGAAGGCGGCCGGTCTCCCTTTCCATGAACCTCTGTGTCTATTGCGTCTCTGCGGTCCTCAATGCGGAATTTTTCACCACAGAGACGCGATGAACACAGAGAAAAGAATTTTGTGGTTTAACGCGCGAAGCTTCGTTCGGCGACTTCTCCCGCAGTGCCGCGGGGAAAAGTTAGAGTCTCGTTACCTCGTCTCCTACAAAAAGTTAGAGTCTCGTTACCTCGTCTCCCACAAGTGGACGGCGCGTCCTCCGCAGACACAAAAAAAGCACCCCGGCGAACCGGGGTGCTTTTCGAGAAAAGGAAGAAATTACTTCTTCACGCCGAGGATCGCGTCCTTGGCGGCTTTGGCGACGCGGAACTTCACGACCTTCTTGGCCGGGATGTTGATCTGCGCGCCGGTGGCGGGGTTGCGGCCGATGCGGGCCTTGCGGTTCACGAGGACGAGCTTGCCCAGACCGGGGAGGGTGAAGCTGTTCTTGGCGTTTTTGTAGGCGAGTTCCGCGATGTAATCGAGGAGCTCGGCGGCGGCCTTCTTGGAGATCGCCGCTTTGTCAGCGATCGCCGTGGCGATTTGGGATTTCGAGAGTGCTTTAGCCATGATGTGTGTGTGTGTGTTGTTGTTTTGTTGGGTTCCGGTTGTGAGAACTTGGCGCTATGAAAGCGAAATCCCCCGTGCCTGCAAGGACAAAATCCGCAATTTGCTGAGTGTTTCCACGGATTTCCCCGCACCGGGCCGCGGGTGCGCCAGCTTGACTTGCGCGTTTCAGCGACGACCATCGCGCGCGTGCCGAGTCTCTTCACCATCAAAAGCGAGTGCCGTTACGAGATCGTCCGCAAGCTGGCGGAGGGCGGGATGGGCGTCGTGTATGAGGCCGAGCAGCTTGGCTCGCGCGGTTTTGTGAAGCGCGTGGCGATCAAGGTCGTGCGCCAGAGTTTCGCGGACAACGCCCAATTCATTGAGAATTTCATCGGAGAGGCGCGGCTCGTCGCGGACTTGATCCACACGAACATCGTCCAGACCTACCAGCTCGGCGAAACGGGCGGCGGTTATTTCATCGCGATGGAATTGATCCGCGGCGTGAACGTCGAGCAGTTGCTCCAGCAACTGCTCGACAAGGACCGCGACCTGCCGCCGAAGCTGGCGATCTTCCTCGTCAGCCGCGTCGCGCGCGGCCTCGCCTACGCCCATGCCAAGTGCGACCGCGCGGGCCGTGAACTGGGCATCGTGCATCGCGATGTGAATCTGAAAAACATCATGGTCGCGTTCGAGGGCGACGTGAAGCTCACCGACTTCGGCGTCGCCAAGGCCCGCGGTTTTCTGCCCGACAACGAGGGCGAAGTCGTCGCGGGCCGCGCGGATTACATGAGTCCGGAGCAGTCGAGCTTCGACACGACGGACCGCCGTTCGGACATTTTTTCCGTGGGCATCGCGCTCGCGCATTTGCTGCTCGGGGAAAATATTTTCAAGGGCGCGAACCTCGAGGAATCGCGCGACCGCATTCTGAATCTGCCGATCCCGGATTTCCGCACGCGGAATCCCGCCATCGACGACCGCCTCAACGACATTCTGCAAAAGGCCCTCCAGCGCGACCGCAAGCGGCGGTATCAGGACGCCGACACGCTGCTGCACGACCTCGAATTTTATTTGTACCACGAGGGCTACGGCCCGACGAACGAGACGCTCGGCCGCTTCGTCCGCGAATTGTTCGGGCAAATTCCCACCGGAACCATTCGGGAGCGCCGCGGCGGCACCATCGTGATCGAACGGTCGAAATAACCCCCGCCTCCCCACTCATGCCCGCCCCCACCTCCGTGACCCTCGGCCTGCTCCAGCACGCCTGCTCGGCCGATCCCGCCGCCAACCTCCGCACCACGCTGGCCGCCGCCGAACGCGCCGCGAAGGACGGCGCGCAAATCATCTGCACGCAGGAACTTTTCCGCTCCCAATATTTTTGCCAGAACGAGGATCACGCGAACTTCCAACTCGCCGAGCCGATCCCCGGCCCGAGCACCGCCGCGTTTCAAAAACTCGCGCGCAAACACCGGGTCGTCGTCATCGCGTCGCTCTTCGAGAAACGCGCCAGCGGCCTGTATCACAACACCGCGGTGATCATTGATGCCGACGGCGCGCTGCTCGGCAGCTACCGCAAGATGCACATCCCGGACGACCCGCTGTTCTACGAGAAATTTTATTTCACGCCCGGCGACCTCGGCTTCCGCGCGTGGCAGACGCGCTACGGAAAAATCGGCGTCCTGATTTGCTGGGATCAATGGTACCCCGAGGCCGCGCGCCTCACCGCGATGCAGGGCGCGGAGATTCTTTTTTATCCCACGGCCATCGGCTGGCATCCGGGCGAAAAGGCCGAATACGGCGTGAACCAGCACGGCGCGTGGGAAACCATCCAGCGCGCGCACGCCGTGGCCAACGGCTGCTTCGTGGCCGTGACCAATCGCATCGGCCTCGAGCAACCCCTCGGCGGCGACGGCCTCGAGTTCTGGGGCCAGAGTTTTGTCGCCGGCACGAGCGGGCAAATCCTCGGCAAGGCCAGCGTGAACCAACCGGAGAATCTCCTCGTGACCGTCGATCTCGCGAAGGTCGATGTCACCCGCACCCACTGGCCCTTCCTGCGCGACCGGCGCATTGATGCCTACGGCGACCTCACGCGGCGGTTCAGTGATTGATTTTTCGCGCTGTTGTTCCCGCGTGAAATCCCCCGCCACCGCTACCCTCATCACCGCCGCGCGCACGCTCGCCGACGCCGTCGGCACGCTGCGTTTCGCCGCGCCCGTCGCGCACATTTACCACCCACTCGACTACGCATGGGACGCGCACGAAGCCTATCTCCGACTCGGCGGCCAACCGCGCAAACGCGTTGTGTTTCTCGGCATGAACCCCGGCCCGTTCGGCATGGCGCAAACCGGCGTGCCCTTCGGCGAAGTCGCCCTCGTGCGCGACTGGCTGAAGATTTACGCCCTCGTCGGCCAGCCCCAAAACCCGCA
>JAYVOY010000590.1:0-3500 GCA_043757645.1 Verrucomicrobiota bacterium | reverse complement strand
CCGCCCCGCCCCCGGGAGCGAGGAGAAGGAGTCCGCCAAACTACCCCGGCGCGCGGCCTTCACGCCCCTTCGCCGTCCGAACAGACAGGCGCTGGATTACCGCTTCGGCGCGCAGGCGACTTCGAGTCACCGATTCACCAATCCGGCAAACGCGCGGCGTTCCGCCCACAACAAAAACAGCGCGGCAATCGTGATGAATCCATGCGCCGGAGAGAACCCCGCGCCCTGCATCACGAAGCCGTGAAAGCACAGGATATTGATGACGATCGGCCCGAGAATGAGCAGGCCGAGATTGCGCGTCTTGGGCACCGCGACGAGCGCGCCGCCAATGATTTCACACACTTTCACGAACGCCATGTAGCCCGTCGGCGCAAACGCGGCCATGAACTTTCCGCCGAGGGAATCCGCCGGTGGCCCCGGCGGCATCGTGCCGAAGAAAAAGAAAAATCCCCCGGCGAGGAAGAGAAGCCCGAACAGACCGGCGACAATGTTGGTTGCGATTTTCATGAGTTGGCTTTTTTACGGATTGAGAACAACGGCGGTTGAAACGGTGGTTGAATTGCGTTCGACAATCAGCCTTCGCCCGCACGGTACGGCACAGGCTCCTCCTGCAAAAAGTGAAAATGCGCCGCAGCGGCTTTGGACTCGGGCGTGCTGTCGTCTTGCCGCAAACGTTTTGGCTTGTGGGCGCGACGGTAGTCCACGGCGGCGACCAGCGGCGCGGTGAGTTGCTCGTAAAGCGCGAATAAATGCTCCACGCGCGCGCGGTCGCTGGGGAACGGTTCCTTGCGGTAACAACGGTCCACGGCGCGGTCGAGGGCGGCGTGGGCTTTGGCCAGCGTGGGAGGCACTTGGAGCGTGTTGTAAAGCGTGGCCAGAGTTGAGTCTGGGAACCGTTTCCGCGCGTCGAGCACCATCTGGGCGGCGGCTTCCACGCGGGCGCGGGCTTCGTCCGCGGACTTCTGCGGCCACGGAAAATTGTTGTAAACGATGTTGTTGGAATATTGGTAACGACTCTCCAAACGCCCCGCGACGCAACGCATCCACGCGTTGTGCATGGCCGACGAGAGGACGCCAAAATGAAATGGCCGCGCCTCGCGGACGACGAGCGCGCTGCCGCTGGCGATGATGTCGGGTTTCAAAAAGCCGATGGGAATGTAGCGGCGGTTTTCCGACGAAACTTTGGGAATCAAAAGATACGGCGTGGTGGGCTGTCGCATCTCACCGAACAGCGTCGGCGTTGCCGCGAGTTCCTTGGTCTGCGGCCGGTTGCTCCCTTCCCGAAACTTTTTCACCCCGGCGATGCGTTGCTTCAAGAGCGGCGACCGGTCGGACAATTCCGGCGGGGCATCCACCAGCCACAGACACCAGCGCTCGGTGTTGTTGAGAAACTCTTCGCCGCCCATCAAGCGACGGATGAATGGTTTCAGCGCGGGACATTCCGCGAGCATCGCCTTCCGATGGGCCGGCGTGAGAATCAGCCCCGCCTCGTCGCCAACCTTGCGATCCTTGTCGATCATCATGCTGCCGTAGGAAATCGCGGGCGCACCGTTGATCGGTGTCGTCCGCGTGCGCACGGTCGTGTCCGTTCCCGCGATCAAATACGGATTGATGTTCGTGGCTGCGGAGACGCTCGCGTCGCCGTCGGACCGGTCGTATTCCACGAGGTGTTTTGGCGCATGGTCAAACGCACCAAACCCAATGATGACAACGTGAACGTGCGCCTTGCCGCGCGCCTCGCTCATCCAGCCAAACGTGCGGTGCGCGAAGTGAATCTTGAGCTGCCAGCGATGGAAAAGCTCGTCCCAAAGCACGCCCACCTGCTCGCCCTGACTGATGCTGTTCGTCGAGACAAAGGCGCAACGAACGCGGGTGCCCCGGATATATTCCGCAGCCTTGCGATACCAGCAGGTGACGAAATCGAGAATGCCGGTTCCCTTTGCGTCGCCCCAAATGGCGGCCAACTCGGCTTTCTGTTCCGCGTTCTGTTCCTTCTTCCCGACAAACGGCGGATTGCCGAGCACGTGGCTGCATTCCGCGGGCGCGAGGATTTGTTTCCAGTCCGTGCGCAGCGCGTTGACGCAGTGGATGTGCGGGGATTTTTTGAGCGGCAACCGGAGGAAGCGTTCGCCGAAAGTGACGCTGGCCAGCAGGTTCATCTGGTGATCGAGCAGCCACATCGCCACCTCGGCGATCAGGCTGGGCCACTCGGAAATCTCCAGGCCGTAAAACTGGTCCACGTCCACGCGACAAAAGGCCTTGAGATCGAGCTTCAGCGTGCGCTCGCCGCGGAAGCGTTCCTGCAACACGTCCAGTTCCAGCAGGCGCAATTCGCGATAGGTGAGAATGAGGAAATTGCCGCAGCCGCACGCGGGATCGAGAAACTTGAGCGTGCCAAGGCGCGCGTGGAATTCGTCGAGCCGCGCTTTGCGACGGGACGAGCGGTCGGCCTTGATCTGCTCGAATTCAGCGCGGAGCTCGTCGAGAAACAGTGAGCGGACGACCTTCATGATGTCGCGTTCGCTCGTGTAATGCGCGCCCTGTTGCCGGCGCGTTTCATCCGACATCACGCCCTGAAACAGCGAGCCGAAAACCGCCGGAGAAATTTTCGCCCAATGAAAGCGACCGCACGCAAGCAGCGCATTCCTCATGTCGCTGTTGAAATCCGCGAAGCCGAGGCGCTCGGCGAACAGTCGTCCGTTGACGTACGGAAACGCGGCAAGGTCTTCGTCGAGCTGCGGCGAACGGGCGTTCTCCGGCGTGTTGAGCACGTCGAAGAGGCGGTTGAGCTGCGCGCCGAGGTCCGAGCCGTCGGGGCGCGTGCGGTGTTCGAGAAAGGCGGTGAAGGCGTTCGGCTCGAAGATCGAGGTGTCCTCGGCGAAGAGACAAAACAGGACGCGGACGAGAAAGCGTTCGAGTTCGTGGCCGCGCAGACCGCCGTGCGCGAGCGCGTCGTGCAGCTCGGCCATGATCCGGTAGGCCCGCTCATTGGCCGGGTCCTGCGGGTCGAGACGGACGGACTGCTCGCCCTTGATGAAGGCGAACTCGCGGACGTGCCGGTGAAATTCGGCGAGCGGAAACTCAATGCGGCGCAAACGAGAGTGCTCGCCCAGCGGCTGGCCCCGCTGGTCCTCCGGCTCCAAATCGTACAGCGCCACGCGCGCGAAATCGCAGAGGATGACGTAGCGGGGCAACTCCTCGGCGCGGCCAGCGCTGAGGAGAGACTGCATATAATCGAAGGCCTGGCCTTGCGCGCGCTCGAGACTTTCGCCCCTGGACTTGTGTTCGACGAGCAACGTGCCGCGCCAGAAAAGATCGAGGCGGCTGAAGTTGCCCGCGAGATTGCGCACCGGCTCCTCGAAGCTCGCCACCGCGCGGCGCGAGAGACCGAAGACGTGGAAGAACTCGTTCCAGAACGTCTGCCGCTCCGACTGCTCGCGCCCCTCGCCCCGCCATTCGCGGGCGAAACGCACGGCGCGCTCGCGGACTTCGTTCCAAGA
>JAYVOY010000589.1:0-3503 GCA_043757645.1 Verrucomicrobiota bacterium | reverse complement strand
GTGGGAAAGTCCGCGAGGTCAATTCCCACGCCAGCTTTTGGTTCCCCATTCAGTGAGCATTTTGGGCTGCGGAAAATGCGCGCTTCCGCCCCGTTTGGACGGTGTGAGCCGCCGGGACGGCGGCGGGACGCCCATTGCATAATCACGGCTAAAAGGGACTCCCCGCGCCGCAGGGAGGAGGGCCGGATGAGGGCGGGTGTCGCACCCTCACCGGGCGTCACCGCCCAACACCTCCGCGATCGCCTCGCCGAGCACGCGCCCCATCGTTGCGAGTTGCTGCGGCGTCGTGCAATAGGGTGGCAGCAGCGCGATCACGTTGCCGATGGGACGCGTCAACACGCCGCGCCGCCCCATCGCCTCGCACACGCGAATGCCCGCGCGCTCGGCCAGCGGAAACGCCGCGCGCGTGCGCCAGTCGCGCACCAACTCGATGCCCGCGACCAACCCCACTTGGCGGATGTCCCCGACATTCGGCAGCCGCCACAAGTCCGCGAGGGCCGCCGCCATTTCGCGCTCCAACTCGCGTCGCCGCGCGCGCGATTCCGCGCCCGCGAGCAACTCCAGACTCGCATTCGCCGCCGCCGCACCGAGTTGATTTCCGGTGAAACTGTGGCCGTGGAAAAATGTTTTGAACTCCGCGTAATCGCCGAGGAACGCGTCGAAAATCTCCTGTCGCACCAACGTCGCCGCCATCGGCAGATAACCGCCCGTCAGCCCCTTCGCCAGCGCGAGGTAATCCGGCTGCACGCCCTCGCGATGACACGCGAACAAACTCGCCGGACTCCCCTGTCCCGTGCGCCCGAAGCCCGTCATCACCTCGTCCGCGATCAATTGCGTGCCGTGTCCGCGCGCGATTTCCACGACGCGTTTCAGCCAGCCCGCCGGCTGCGGAATCATCCCCGCCGCGCCCTGTAGCAACGGCTCGACGACCAGCGCCGCGTAGTCGTCGCCGCGCGCTTTTTGTTTGGCAAACGCCTGTTCGACCTTGCCCACGCACTCCCAATCGCACTGGCGATACGTGCGCGCGTCGGCGCGTTCGGGCCGCGCGCGATTGAACGGACAGCGGTAACAATATGGCGCCATCACCGCATCCGTCTTGAACAACAACCCCGCGCAGGCTTTGTGAAAAAGATCAATGTGGCCAAGGCTCGCCGCGCCCACCGTGTCGCCGTGATACGCGCCGCGCAGCGCGAGGAAGCGCGGCCGCTGGCTCCGTCCTGTGCGGCGCGCGAATTCATACGCAAGCTTCAGCGCCACCTCCATCGCCGTGGAACCGTCGTCCGACAAAAAAACTTTCGTGAGTTTTCCCTGATCTTTCAGCGACGCGGGATTCGCCGCCGTGACGAGTTTTTCCGCGAGCACTGCCGCCGGCTCATTTGCCAATCCGAGCGCCGACGTGTGCGCGACCTTGCCCAACTGCGTCCGCACCGCGCGATTGATCGCCGGATGCCGATGCCCGTGGAGATTGGTCCAGATCGAGGAATTCGCGTCGAGGTAACGCCGGCCGCGCGCATCCTCCAGCACCGCGCCCTTGCCGCGCACAATCACAATCGGCTCCTGCCGCAGCCAGTCCCGCATCTGCGTGAACGGATGCCACAGATGACGCTGATCCAGGCGGGCGAGGGGGTGCATGGTGAAACTTTTTCAGTGCGGTGATTTTTCGGAAGCGAAGGCGCGGAAAACTTTTCACCGTCCGCACCCGCAAGCGTCACGGCGCTCGGAGTGGTCTAACGGCCTTCACCTTCCGCCACAACGCGAAACCCACGCAACAGTCGGCGCCTCGGCGCGCATCTCAGTTTCTTGCAGCGCAACGACTCTCTCATTAGCACCCGGCTTCAGCCGGGTGTCGGCGGAAGAGAATCGGCACCAACCGTTTCAACGGTTGGTGCCCGGTCGGCCGGTTGCTTCCACGAACCGAAGCCGTTGAAACGGCTGCGCCCGCGCGCTTCCCTGACACCGGGCTGAAGCCCGGTGCTAATGAGAGGCTGCAAGAAACTGAGATGCGCCCGTCGGCGCGGGGCGCACGCGCCGCCCCGTGCGGACGCGCTGCGGGGCAGTTGAAAATGCGCCGGGCCGATGCGGCAACCGCCGGGATTTCTTTCTTTATTCCGTGATGAAACTTACGGTCACGCCCGCACCGCCAGTCGCGCGGCGCCACGAGCGATGAACCCTCACCCACCCGCCCGCAGTGCGGCGCGGTCCTCCCCGGCGGCGGGCGCCTGACGTTGCTGGCCGCCAACGGCGCCCGCCCCGTTTCCGCCACGAACGGCGGCACCGCCATTTTTCCCTAATTCTCCATGCACTTACTCTGGCTCTGCGGCTTCGCGTTTCTGGCCGGCCTCGTCGATTCCGTGGTCGGCGGCGGCGGGTTGATTCAACTTCCCGCGTTGCTGCTGCTGCTCCCCGCGCCGCTCGCCGCGTCGCTGCCCGCGGTGTTCGGCACGAACAAACTCTCCTCGATCTGCGGCACCAGCATGGCGGTGATTCAATACGCGCGGCGCATTCCGATTCAGTGGCCGTTCGTGTTGCCTGCGGCAATCACGGCGTTTGCGTTCGCTTTTCTCGGTGCCCACACCGTCTCCGCGCTGCGCCCGGAAATGCTCAAGCCGTTGATCCTCGCCCTCCTCATCGGCGTCGCGCTGTGGACTTATCGCCAGAAAAACTGGGGCCAACTGCACGCGCCCAAACTCAGCCCGCGCGCGGGACTCGCCCACGCCGTGCTCGTCGGCGCGGGCATCGGATTTTACGACGGCTTCTTCGGTCCGGGGACGGGGAGTTTTCTGATCTTCGCGTTCATCGGATTGTTCGGCTTTGATTTTCTCAATGCCTCCGCGGGCGCGAAGGTCGTGAACTTCGCGACGAATCTCGCGGCGGTGATCTACTTCGCCGCCACCGACAACATTTACTACGCGTACGCGCTGCCGATGGGATTCTGCAATGTCCTCGGTTCGCTTGCCGGCACGCGCCTCGCGATCCTCAAGGGCAACCGCTTCGTCCGCGGATTTTTCCTGTGCGTCGTCGCCGCGATCATCGCGCGGCTCGCCTACGATTTGCTGCCGGGAATGCCGGGGAAGTCGTGAAGCCATCGCGTGGTGGGAGGTAACGAACGCAATTCAGAAAAAATCAGGAAGGCAGGAAGACAGGAAAACAGGGGTCAGGAAGGCGGAAAACGAAATCCGTCATTCCTGCCTTCCTGCCTTCCTGATCCCTGTTTTCCTGCCCCCTACTTTCCCGCCTTCCCGATTCTCTCTTCCCCGTTTTGTTCCACGTCTGCCCTTATTCCACCGCTGTCACGCGCACCTCCACGGTGAGGCTTTGCGCGCGCCCGCCCTTGTAGGTGCCGCGGATCATCGGCACATCCGAATGATCGCGCCCCACGGCCACGCGCACGTAGCGTTCGTCCGCCGCCTGATTGTTCGTCGGGTCCAGGCCGAGCCAGCCGAGGTCGGGCACGTACACCTCGCACCACGCGTGCGACGCCTGCGCGCCGACGAGCGAGTCCA
>JAYVOY010000588.1:0-3508 GCA_043757645.1 Verrucomicrobiota bacterium | reverse complement strand
CTTTGAACCACGGATCGCCGAAGAGCACCGTGTCGGCCTCGTGGCGCGCGACGTAGCCGGAGCCGTCGCGTTCGAGGCGCTCGCAATTGATGCGGCGGCCGTGCTGGTTGAGCGTGAAAAGTTTTCCGCGATACGCCGCGGGCCAGTTGTCCCCGCGATACACCATCGCGCCGATGTGCGCGTGGCCGCCGCCGTAGAGATCGGCCTTGCCCGCGCGGGATTCCGTCCAGCTCCGGCCCGTGTCGAAGTGCCAGTGATCGGCGTGCATGTCGATGAGTTCGTAGGTGAAGGGACTCGTGGAACCGGGCGCGCGCCCGACGAAGCGCGCGCCGGCAAACGCGTGCCAGAGATGGCCGTTGACCGTGTTGACGAAGAACGGTTCGCCGTCCGCGTTCCAATCGTGGCCCCACGGATTGGTCGCGCCGTGGGCGATGGTTTCAAAGGTTTTGGTTTTCGGATGAAAGCGCCAGAGGCCGCCGCGCAAGGGCACACGCTTCTCGGCGGGAGTTCCGGGCACGCCGATTTCGCCGGGGCACGAGCCGCCGCAGCGGCCGTAGAGCCAGCCGTCGGGGCCCCATTTCAAACCGTTGGCGAAGTTGTGATACATCGCGTGCATGGGATCGAAACCATCGAGCACGATTTGCTTCGGGCCATCCGGCACGTCGTCGCCATTCGCGTCGGGAATGAAAAACAGATTCGGCGGACACATCGCCCACACGCCGCCGTGGCCGGGGGCGATGCTCGTGAGCATCTGAATGTCGTCGGTGAAAACCTTGCGCGACGAGGCGCGCCCGTCGCCGCGCGTGTCCTCGAAAATCAAAATGCGGTCGCGCATGGAGAGGTCGAAGCGCTTCTTGTTGTCCGTGTACGTATAATTCTCCGCGACCCACAAACGCCCGCGCGCATCCCACGCGAGCGCGATGGGATTCTGCACGTCCGGCTCGGCGGCGAACACGGTGGCCTTGAACCCCGGCGGCAACTGGATTTTCGCCAGCGCCTCCGGCGGCGACAGGGGCGAGGGATTGCCCGGCTCATTGTTGATCGGCTCTGGAAACGGCGTGGCGGCGCGCGCGCCGAGCGCGAGAGCGGCGA
The DNA here is from genome assembly GCA_043757645.1 of Verrucomicrobiota bacterium. Taxonomy (GTDB): domain Bacteria; phylum Verrucomicrobiota; class Verrucomicrobiia; order Limisphaerales; family BJHT01; genus BJHT01. Next base: position 2,416 of record JAYVOY010000588.1, on the reverse strand, counting down.
AGAACGGGAGGGCGAGCGCGAGCGGGTGTTTCATGCGTGCGGCGGTTGAGCGGAGGTGTCGATACGGGATGGAAACGGATTTTTTTGGGGATGTCGCGCGGGAAAATCAGGCTGCATGGACCACCGCGCGCGGCCCCCAATTTGTACTGCGGTGGCAGAGCGATAGCGGCGACACCGCTTTCGAGCGCGCGGGGATGCTGCGAAGGTCCGGCCGCCCTCGAGCGTGCTGTGCGCGCGGACGGTCCTTGGGCATTCGTCCGCGACGCTTGCGGGCGAAAGCGCCGTCGCCGCTAGCGCTCTGCCGGCGCAGTACAAAAGGGCAACGCGGCATTTCGTATGGAGTCCCGCTTCCGCCCCGTTTGGACGCCGTGAGCCGCCGAGACGGCGGCGCTCCTACCGCATCGTTCCGCCTACGGGCGGAACTCCAAACGGTGCTAATTTCCAGCGCCTCTTCCACAGCGAACGCCCCGCCGCCTGAAGGCGGGACTCCGTACTTTTTTCGCCGCTACGGGGTTTGCAATTGCACCGTGGGCACGCCGTCCACCAACTCCAGCGCGGTGATCGTGACGCTGCCGCCCTCGGCCACGTCGGCGTCGAAGAGCGCGCGGGCCAGCGGGTTGATGAGCCACGCCTCGAGATGATTGCCCACGCCGCGGCCGCCGTTGCTCAGGTCGCGCAGGCATTGCTCGCGGAGGACGGCTTTCACCGGGTCGGCGAGTGTCACCTTGAGGCGTTGCTTGTCGGCGAGGCGGTCGAGAATTCCCGCAGTCATCTTGTCGAAAATCTGCCCGGCGATTTCGGGGCGAATGAAATCGAAGACGACAATGTTTTCGCCGATGCGGTTGAGGATTTCGGGGCGGTTGAGCTGGAGCTTGAAGTAGTTCTCGATCTCGCCGCGCACCTTGCTTTCCACGCGGTCGTAGGGTTCGTCGGGTTGCACATTCAGCACGCGGCGGCCCGCGTCGTCGTGTTTGTAGATGCCGAGGTTCGAGGTGAAAATGATGACGGCCTCGCTGAAATAAACGCGCTCGCCGCGTCCACTCGTGAGCACGCCGTCGTCGAGAATCTGGAGGAACTTGTCGAGGATGCGCGGGTGGGCCTTTTCGATTTCGTCGAAGAGCACGACGGAGAAGGGCTTCTCGCGAATCGCATTCGTCAGCTCGCCACCCATGTCCGAACCGATGTAGCCGGGCGGCGCGCCGATGAGCCGCTGGTCCGCGTGCTCGGCGGAAAACTCCGACATGTCGAAGCGGATGTAGGCGCGCTCGTCGCCGAAGAGCAGTTCGGTGAGCGTCTTGGCGAGTTCGGTTTTGCCCGTGCCGGTCGGCCCGGCGAGGAACATCACGCCGCGCGGCTTGCCGCCGGTGCGCGAGCCTTGCGAGCCGGAGAGGCCGGTGACGGCGCGCTTGATGATGTCGAGCGATTTGGTGACGGCGGCCTGCTGGCCCTTGACGCGGCGGCGGATGAACTCGGCGGCATTCGCGATTTTTTTCCGGTCGAGGCGTTTCCACGGGTCCTCGGTGACGCCGAGTTTGTAGCGGCGCACGGCCTCGCCGATGTCCTCGAATTGGAGTTTCTCGCGCCGGCAAAGCTGCGTGATGGCGATCACGTCGGTGAGGACCATGCCCTCGGTTTGCTCGACAAACACGTCGTGCAAATCGTCGCGGCGCTTGTCCGTGGCCTCGACGCACCCCGGCAGGCTCGGCGTGATTTGCGTGATGAGCGCGCGGCGGATGAGGTGGTCGGGGCGCGGGATCGTGACGGCGCGGAGGCGCGGGTTGTTGAGCACGAACCAATCGGGCAGGTCGTTTTCCTTGTCGCACAACCAGAACACAGAGTTGAACTGCGCGAGCGATTGATCGGCGGTGATGTGCGGTTGCGCGCCGTGGCATTGCACGAGCGCCTTGCTGAAAAACTCGTGCTCGGCGGGGTCGAGCGAATCGACGCGCCGGGCGTAGCGCGACGCGAAATCCAGAAAGACGGCGATGAACTGCTCGCGATGCGCGACGACGCGGTCGAGTGTTTCGAGCGCCTTCGCGAGGCTGCATTTCCAGCGGCCGGTGTTGTCGAAAGTGAGCTTGAAGGTGTCGGTGAAAAACTTGCGCGTGCCCTCCGCGGACTCGCCGCGCGGCGTGATGACGCCGAAACCCTCGACGGCGTTAAACTCGAGGAAGAATTGGTAACCGCGCAGTTTCAGCGCCTCGGCGACGCAGGTGTTCAACGCGAGCGGGACGTATTTCGCAGGCTGCGCAGGGACGGCGGGGATCGCGGGTTGCTCGCCCTGCGCCGGCTGCGCGTCCCGGGCGGGTTGGGCGGATTCGAGCAGGAACGGGTAGCGGTCGCGGATGTTGCCGGAGAGGATGAACTGCGATTTGACGGGCAGAAAACGGAGCGTGTCCTTGATCCAGCGCGGCGT
>JAYVOY010000587.1:0-3511 GCA_043757645.1 Verrucomicrobiota bacterium | reverse complement strand
AGCGGACGCCATCGGCGCTGCAGTAGTCGAGGTCTTTGAAGGCGCTCTCGGCCTCGACGATGAGGGGCGCGGTCTTGGTGCCGTTGAGCTGGCAGTAGCGCTGGGGGTAGCCGACGTGGATGAGGAGTTCGGCGTAGCGCTGCATATTGAGGTCGCCGCTGCCGAGGTCGGTGAATTGCATGGCGCGGTTGGGCCAACTGCCGTTCATCATGCGCAGCGGAAGGTTCGGGCGGATGACGAAGTTTTTGATGTGACAGGCGTACACGTGTTTGCCGACTTTGAGGAAACGGGTTTCCCACGATTCACCCTCCCAGCAGTGCGAGGGGTCGGCGTTGACGGCGAGGGAGGGATCGTTGTCGCAGAGGTTCACGAGCATCAGGAAATCGTCGGCGCACATGGCGGCGGTGCCGGGGTGGATTTCGTGACAGAGTTTGATGCCGAGTTTGTTGGCGTGCGCGCGGAGCTTGGCCGTTTTTTTGACAAAGCGTTCCTGCCCTTCCTTGATGAGGTCGAAGCCGCCGCCGCTCCAGAAGCCCCAGGGATAACCGGTGGCGAGTTCCCAACCGAACGCGACGCCCCAGAACATGGGCATCGACTTCACGTTCAACTCGGCGGCGAGGTCCATCAGTTTGAGGAGGTATTTCTCGTGCCAGGCCTCGATTTTTTCGGGTGAGAGCTTGGCGATGTCAGGCGCGATGAAGGGGTTGCCGGACTTGGTGCCGGTCCACGCGCTGGTGTGGACCCAGAAGGGGCAGTGCGCGCTGATGCCGTCGAGGCTCATGCCGCGGTCACCGAAGGCGGCCTGGATGTCCCTGGCTTTGCGGAAACCGCCCTTGCCGTCGCCGAACATATAGTTGCTCGGTTGCACGCCGGCGGCGCCGGCTTCCTTGGCGTAGTCGAGGAATTGTTCGAGGTTCTTGGTGCCGTGTTGGGCGCCTTCGACGCTGGCGTGATACAGAGGTTGGGGCATATCAATGGCTCATTTTTCTCTTACGGACTCGCGATGGAATACCGATGCGAGGATTCGTTTGCAATCGTAAAGCGGGGAATTTTGCGATTGTGGGGCGGGGGTGCCGCACGTATCACAGCGGCGCGTTTCGCCGGTCGCGGTGAAGGGCATTACTGATGAACCCCGTTTTTTTCGACACGCACGCGCATTTGGATGACGACGTTTTCGCGGCGGATTTGCCGCAGTTGCTTGAGCGCGCCAACGCGGCGGGAATCACGCGGATCAATTCCATCGGCACCGACTTCGTGAGCAGCGCGCGGGCGATTGAATTGGCGGAGAAATATCCCGGCGTGTTTGCGGTGGTGGGCTGGCATCCGGGGCAGGCGCTGGAGGCGCCGGAGGAGATTCGCGACGCGCTGCGAATGCTGGCGCGGCATCCGCGGGTGGTGGCGATTGGCGAGACGGGGTTGGATTATTTTCGTTTGCCGACGGCGGCGGAGGGGGCGACGCCGGAGAGCATTATCGAAATCAAACGCAAGCAGGCGGCGATTTTTCGGCAGCAACTCGAGGTGGCGGCGGAGCTGGGATTGAACTGCGTGATTCACCAGCGCGAGGCGCTCGAGGACACGCTGGCAATCATGGGGGAATTCGCGGGGCGCGTGCGGGGCGTGTTTCATTGTTTTGTGAATGATCCGGAGACGGTGCAACGCGTGGTGGCGCTGGGGTCGCTGGTGAGTTTCACGGGGATCGCGACGTTCAAGAACGCGGCGACGGTGCGCGAGAGCATCGCAGCGGCGCCGGCGGGGAAGTTCCTGCTGGAGACGGATTGCCCGTATCTCGCGCCGGTGCCGTATCGCGGGAAGCGTTGCGAGCCGGCGTATGTACGTGAGATCGCGGCGCAGGTGGCGCAGGTGCGGGGCTGCTCGCTGGCGGCGTTGAGCGCGGAGACGTGCGCGACGGCGGAGGAGTTTTTCCCGAAGCTGACGGCGGGCGCGTGAAATCAGAAAAGGGAATTGTGCCCACGAAACCCACGAAACCCACGAAAACCGAAACGGCAAATGCCACGGAAAGAGGGTGGCAAAACCCATGTGCTCGGCGAATCCGAGCGGTTGTTTCAGATTTTTTTCTTTTCGTGTGTTTCGTGTGTTTCGTGGGCACTCCTGCTTTTGTTCGCGGCTCAAATAGGCAGGTTAAGATAAAGGCGGTGCAGCAGGGGTGGGAGCCAGTGTGCGAGGGCGAGCACGATCGCGGCGGCGAGGAGTGGGGAGAAATCGATTTGGCCGATTTGCAGGGGAATTATCTGGAGCGGCTTTAACAGCGTGAGCGTGGATTCCTTGACGAATTTCCACACGGGATTCGCGCCGAGATAGACGAAGCTGTTCAGCACGTGCAGCACGAGCAGACCGAGGAGGAGGAATTTCCAATCGAGATAGGCGCAGAGGCCGATGACGCACGCTTGTTGCCAGAGCAAGTTTGCGTTCGCGGGCTTTGGGATGACTCCGAGGCGGGCGAGGAGCGGTTGCAGCGCGGCCCACAACAGCGTGATCACGACGAAGGGGACGAGCAGCTTGAGCACCCACGGAAGTCGCGCGATGACGCCGAGATTCAGACGCACCCAGCGCGGCCAGGTGTCGCTGTCAGGCTGGTTGCGACAAAGAATGGAGAGCAGCAGCAGGCTGAAGAGGAACGCCGCGAGCATGAGCGCGAAGCTCAGGAACGAGAAGAGCAGCATCCGCGTGAGGCTGTCGCCGCGCAGCGCGGGCGCGATGACGGTCAGCGGCAGCGTCGGCGACCACCCGACGGAACTCGCGATGGAATCGTAGAAAACCGCGCGCACGATGAGCATCCCGAGCAGCACCAGCAATGGTCCCCAGTTCCAGCCCGGCGTGGTCCCGGCGGGACGCACGAGCGACACGCGGGACATGCCCGGCGTGAGATTGCTCGACGCCGCGGGGAACGAGCGCCACAGCGTCCACAGCAGGAGGCCGACGACGTTGAGGAGGGTGTTCAGCAGGGTCATCGGACGAGAGCGGGATCACGGTGGATCGCAAACGGATCGCCCCGCAGCAGTCACGGGACTCGCGGCGGCGGGCGTGGGTGGACGACTCACATCATCTTCAACAGCGTGTCGGCCATTTCGCTGGGCGTGACGGAAATGCCGATGCCCGCGGCGCGGAACGCCTCGATCTTCGCCGCCGCAGTGCCTTTGCCGCCGCTGACAATCGCGCCCGCGTGGCCCATGCGGCGTCCCGGCGGCGCGGTCGCGCCGGCGATGAAACCGGCGACAGGCTTCGTGCCGAATTGGCGAATCCATTCCGCGGCCTCCTCCTCACCGCTGCCGCCGATTTCGCCAATCATGATGATGCCGTGCGTTTCCGGATCGGCCATGAAGAGCTTGATGACATCAAGGTGCGAGGTGCCGTTGACGGGGTCGCCGCCGATGCCGACGCACGTGCTCTGGCCGACGCCGCGCGAGGTGAGCTGCCACACGGCCTCGTACGTGAGCGTGCCGCTGCGCGAGACGACGCCGATGTTGCCCGCCTTGTGAATGTAGCCGGGCGC
>JAYVOY010000586.1:0-3513 GCA_043757645.1 Verrucomicrobiota bacterium | reverse complement strand
CTCACACTCGCCGCGCTCGCGTTGCCGCTGCGGACCGCGCACACCGCGGAAAACAAAGGCCCGCGCTTCGGTTTCACCGGTCCGGAAATTTTTCCGCTCGACCAACAAATCAACCAGCTCCACGCCGCCGACCTCGATGGTGACGGCCTGCAGGATTTGCTCGTCGTCAACAACGCCCGTTCCAAAATCACGCTGCTCTACAACCAAACCGGCAAAACCAATCTCACCCGCCGCGCCACGTCCGCCGCGAATCGGGAAATCAACGAACTCCCCTCCGACTCGCGTTTCCGCGTCGAATCCATCGCCTCCGAAAAACGCATCTCCAGCCTCACCGTCGCCGACCTCAACGGCGACGGCCGCCCCGACATCGCCTACTACGGTGAGCCCAAAGAACTCGTCGTCATTTACAACCTCGGCACCAACGGCTGGAGCCAGCCCAAGCGCTGGCAGATCGAGGACGGCCAGCTTTCGCCCAACTCCCTCACGCACGGCGACCTCAACGGCGACGGCCGCACCGACCTCATTCTGCTCGCGGAAAATCACATTTACCTCCTCGCGCAAAACGCCGACCACACGCTCGCCGAGCCGGAGAAAATCCCCTTCAGCGGCGCGGTGAAATCCGTGCAAGTCCTCGACATCAACGGCGACGGCCGCGACGACCTGCTCCTCGTGAATTGGGAAAGTCCCGCGCCCTTCCGCTTCCGCCTGCAAAATTCCGCCGGGCAACTCGGCCCCGAAATTCACTTCACCTTCCCGCCCATCCGCTCGTACTGGGCCGACGATCTCGACGGCGATCGCAAGACCGAAATCATCACCATCGCCCAGCAATCCGGCCGCGCGCAGATTTCCAACTTCATCCAAAAACCCGCCGAACTGCTTTCGGGAAAATTGTTTCAAGGCCAGTTCCAAATCCTCCCCGTCACGCGTTCCGACAAGGCCCGCCGCGGCATGATCTGGGCCGACCTCAACGGCGATTCCCTCACCGACCTCCTCGTCGCGGAACCCGACAGCGGCCAGCTCACGCTCTTCCTCCAGCAGCCCGACGGCACCTTCGCCGCGCCGCGCACCTTCCCCTCGCTCTCCGGCATCAGCGAAATTTCCGTCGCCGATTGGAACGGCGACGGCAAGCCCGACATTTTTCTCCTCAGCCCCGAGGAACGTCAGGTTGGCGTCACGCGCCTCGAAGCCAGCGGCCGCATTCCCTTCCCGGAAATTCTCCCGCTCGAGGGCCGCCCGCTCGGCCTCGTCGTCGGCCCGCTGCAACCCGGCGCGCGCCCCACCGCGCTCATCCTCACCGACCTCGACGGCAAGCGCTCGCTGCAACTCCGCACCGCCGACGGCAAAGTCAAAACCCAGAAACTCAGCGACACGTTCAAATCCAATCCCAGCTCGCTCGCGCTGCACGACGTCAATCAAGACGGCCTCGCCGACCTCGTCGTCCTGATTCCCTACGAGAAGGTGAAAATTCTCCTCCAAATCAAAGACCAGGACTTCGAGGAACTCGACATCGCCCCGCCCGGCGGCGTCGTCGAGCAACCGTGGTTCAGCGCCGCCGACGTCGATGGCGATGGCAAACCCGAGTTGCTTCTCGCGCAGAAAAATTTTGTCCGCGCCGTCGTGCTCCAACCCGAGGCCAAAGCCGCCGGCAGCACCGCAAAAACCACGTACACGTTCCTTGTCAAAGACCAGATCAACGGCTCCGCGAACCACTCCCGCATCGTCGCCGCCGCCGCCGTGCCCAACGGCGGCCCCAACAAATCCAGCCTCTTCCTCCTCGATGCCGAGCGAAAGCTTCTCACCCTCAGCGAGCGCGACGCCGCGGGCGTGTGGCGCGTCGTGCGCAATCTCCCGCTGCCCTTCACCGAATTCACCGGCCTCCGCGGCGTGAACATCGCGGCCAAGCAACCCAACAGCCTCGCCTTCCAGGGCATCAACGCCGCCGCGTGGCTCGTTTTCAACGGCAGCGTCTGGGAAATTCAGGAGCTCGACGGCTACGAAACGCCGATCAAAGACGGCCGCCTCATGGATGTCGTCACCGGCGATCTCAACAACGACGGACGTAAAGACCTCGTCTTCCTCGAGACCGCCAAGAACCACCTCGACATCGTGACCTTCGAGAAACCCCATCAACTCAAGCCCTCCGACCGCTGGCAGGTCTTCGAGGAACGCACCTTCCGCAACCGCCGCAGTGACGCCCCCGAGCCGCGCGAAGCCCTCGTCGCCGACTTCAATGGCGACAAGAAAAACGACCTCGTCGTCATCGTCCACGACCGCATCCTGCTCTACCTGCAAGAGTGACCTTGCAGGAGACGAGGTGACGAGTCTCTGACCTTGTAGGAGACGAGGTGACGAGTCTCTAACCTGCCCCCGGGCTGCCCCGCCCCCCGGACCGCCGCCGTCTCGGCGGCTCGCCCCGTCGAACCGCGGCACCGCGAACTTTGTCCCACGCGCGGCGCGATCCGGCGGAGTGAATCGGAAGGCCATCGCCTGCCACCGCCCCCGCGGCTCCGTCACGCCGGGAGCCGCCGAGACGGCGGCGCTCCGCCAATTGCATCGTTACGGCTAGGGCGACCAGAGATGAACTTTTCCATCCGTGGCCATTCTGAAGCTGCGGGGATTCACCCGGAGATTGCGCCTGCCGCGCCCCGTCCCGTCTCGTTACGCCTGCATTCCCCACAGCACCGCCGCACACGCCAGCGTGACCGCACCGCCGCATTGCAACGCGCGGCGCGGCAACCGCCGCTGGACGAACTGCGCGCCGACAAACAGCCCGAGGCCGAACAGCGCGAGCGTCGCCAAATGATTCGGACTGGTGAGCAGGTGCGACACGGTCGCGTCGCCAAGCGAATGCCCCGGATGCGCCTGCGCCACGCCCGACAGCGTCAGCACGCCCCAGCACAGCGTGGCCTGCAACGAACGAAGCAAACGGGTGGATGGCACGGAAACGCGGGCGCGAATGGAGGTCGAGTTCATGGAAATAAAATGGGCGGCAAAATTTTGTCGAGCAACGGCGCCCGCGCGGCCCCAGCCGCACCGACACCGCGCGGCATGATGTGCTTGCGGCGATTCCCGTCGAGACTGAATTGCGGAAATGAAATGGGGCAGGCGAGTTCTCCCGCCGTCCCGGAGCGCGCTGCGTTTCGTTTGGAGTTCCGCGTTTACGCGGCCCCGGGCGACGAGTGGTCCGAGCCGTCTGAAGCCACTATGTGGTAGGAGCGCCGCCGGTTCGGCGGCTCACGGCGTCGGACTGGAGCGGGAGCGGGATTTTTCCAGTGCAGAAAACGGTCGCTGATTTGGGACCAGAAGGTTTGTGGATGAATCGCCATCACGGACCGCACCCGCCGAGACGGCGGCGGTCGCACTGCATCGAGCCGCCTGAAGGGGACTCCAAACGGGTTCAGTGCGACAAAACCCATCGAAGAAATTTCCCGCCTCTGCCATGTTCGCCCGCGTCATGAATCACCTCGCCCAAGCGCGCCGGGTTTTTGCAATCGAATTGTCCGCCCTTCGCGC
>JAYVOY010000585.1:0-3514 GCA_043757645.1 Verrucomicrobiota bacterium | reverse complement strand
CCCTGCTCTGGGTCGTCCTCGCACTGCTCCTCGGCGAACTGGCCCTGCAACAATGGCTCACCCGCCCGCCACCGCCCGCCCCGCAACTCCGAACCGCCGCGCGCGTGGCGGAGCGGGCGAAGATGTAAGCCCGAATTCCGAAATGGGAACAAGGAGCGCACGCGTCCCGCGTGCTGATTTCGGCGTCCCGCCGAAATCTCGTTCGGGGGGTCTGCATAGTGGCGGGAGGTTCGCTTTGGTGCCGTGCCGCAACCCGGAGAAAGCGAGTGGCGCGGCGGGGCTGAAGTCCCGCAGGGACGACCGCTAATAGCCCTGCGCTTCAACGCTGGGCGGGCCGTGCCGGGTGGCGCCAGTCCCGCAGGGACGGCAGAAAAAACGGCGGCCAGTGGTTGCTGGGTTCTTTCGTCCCTCCGGGACTCCCGCGCGTTGGCCCGCCCCACCCAGCGTTGAAACGCCGGGCTATTTTCCCTCAGCCGTAACGATGCAGTAGGACCGCCGCCGTCTCGGCGGCTCACGGCGAGGGAAGTCCGCGCGGGCCATTCACACCTCCTCTTTTGGTTCCCATTCAGTGACCATTTTGTGCTGTGGAAAATGCCCGCCGCCGCCTTTGGACGGTGTGAGCCGCCGGGACGGCGGCGGTCCGACTGCATCGTTACGGCTTAGTCATGTGGAAAGCCGGGCAAAAGCTCGTCATTCCCAATCCCCACAAAGGAGACACTGACTGGTCGCTCACCAAGCGCATCCTCGAACAGGCGGGCATCAGCCGGGATGAGTGGGAAGAACTTTAGCGACATGGCATGAGCCAACGATTTTCCCAGCGCGGATGCGACGGGGGCCTGCGGCAGACGCGGGCGGCGGTGACACGACACGACACGATGTAACGAACCAAACCTAAAGCCAATTTGCGTGGCTTCGGCTGCGTCCCCCATCGGATGAGCGAGCTTCTCTACGTTGAAACCAGCATCCCGAGTTTCTTCCATGAAACCCGGCCGGCCCGCGATATACAGTCCCGGCGCGACTGGACGCGCGAATGGTGGGCATTGCCCAGAGGGCATCAGGAGCTGGTCATCGGCCTGCCGGTCATCGCCGAATTGCAGGAGACGCCTGTTCCCTAGCGCGATAAGGCCCTTGCCCTCGCCTCCTTCCACAGTTGCGATATGCTGGTAGCGCGGAACTGCAGGCATCTCGCCAACGCCAACAAGTTCGGCACATTCACCGGGTCAATGCCCTGCTGGGGTTGCGCACGCCTGCGCTCGTGACTCCGCTGCAACTGCTGGAGAAGGACGATGAAAACGAAAACTGACGACGGCCTCGAATGGCTCCGGGAAATCCGCCGCAAGATGGCGGCAAAGTTCGCCCACGACCCCAAGAAAGCCGGCGCCCACCACCGGAAGATGCAGCAGCGCTACGCCCACCGGCTCTACCGGCACGGCGAAGCAGTGGCGGCCAAGTAAGGGCGACGAGCGGCTCGCCTTGAGCAAACACTTTCCCGGCGCGGATGCGCTGGAAACCCCGCCGCGAGGCGGGTGACGGTGAACAGACCCAGATAGCAACCATGTAACGAACCAAACCTAAAACTTTTTGCGTAGCGTCGGCTGCGCGATTGCCAAGCTTGCCCGTTTGTAGAAAACTCAACCCATGCAATACCACATCAAACTCATGCAGTCCGTGGAAGGCTGGGCGGTCAGTTGCCCGGCGCTGCCGGGTTGCCATTCCCAAGGCGCGTCGCGCGAGGAGGCCATTGAAAACATCCGCGTGGCCATTCGCGAATGGCTCGCAGTCGAGGCCGAGGAGAGCGGGTTGCTCGCCGTGGAGGAAAGCCTTGTCACCGTTTGAGTCAAGCCCAAGCTGCCCGACATCAGCCACGCTCAGGCCGTGCGCGTATTCGGCAAAATCGGCTTCCGCATCGCGCGTGAGGGCAAGCACACCATCATGTCCAATGGCAAAATCCGGCTCACCCTCCCGCGCCACACGACCATCAACGCCTTCACGATGGCGGACATTGCAAAGGATGCCGGCCTGACGCCGGAACAGTTCAAAAACCTTTTATGATAATTTCCCGGCACGGAGGCGCTGGAAACCCCGCCGCGAGGCGGGTGACGGTGAACAAATACAGATAGCAATCATGTAACGAACCAACCCTAAAACCTTTTGCGTAGCTTCGGCTGACTGACCTTCAAACCCCGTGCCTATTCCCCTTCTTAACGCCAGCGGCTTCCTCCCGTCAGGCATTTTTGACTGTGACCTGCCGGAAGTTCGGGCGCGCTTCGGCTCGTTTCAAGGCTCCGACCACCGTTCGCGGCTTTTTCTCCGGCTGGAGGAACTGGTCACGGCCATGCGGCGCGGCGGCTTGTTTAAATCCCTGCTGCTCGACGGCAGCTTTGTCACCGCCAAGGCCGCGCCCAATGACATTGACCTCGTGGCCGTGCTGCGGCCCGGACACGACTTCGAACGCGACCTGCCCATGTCCGAATACGCCCTCGTCTCCCGCGCGCGCTGCGCCGCCGGACCGGCTTTGATGTAATCGTTGCCGAGCGAGACAGCCGGTTGTATAAAACGTATGTCGAATTCTTCAGCCGCGTGCGCGAACATCCGGGCGCGGTGAAGGGTTTGTTGCGACTTTCATTATGAACACCAAAGAAGCCATCCTCGCCCAGACCGTGGGAGAACTGGAGCGCATGAACACGGCGCTGACCGCGCTTCAGCACGAACTTCTCCCCGGCCAGCCCCGCAAATTCGCCATCCTCGCCGAAGGACCACTGGAGGACATCCGCCGGCTGCAAGCCGAGATCGAACAACTTACGGCAGAAATGGCTTTAGCCGCACCGGTTGCGGCATGACTAAATTTCCCGGCGCGGAAGCGCTGGAAACCCCGCCGCGAGGCGGGTGGCGGGTGAGCAGCAACAGCAAAACAACCCATCCGATGCGCCTGCCCAACGCGAAACTCGCCTTTCTTGATGATGCCAAGCTCTCCGAATACTGCCTCAACCCCCACCACCCGCGCGGCAAGCACAAGGCCCGCCGTTTCGCCGCCGCCGGGATCACCGAAGCCAGTCTTCCGTTGCTCCGGGCCGCTTTGCTGGACGCCGCACATTCCAGCGAAGCCACTCTTGGCGAAGCGGACGCGCATGGACGCCGCTTCGCCCTAGAGTTTGACCTACACGGTTCGCATGGCGTGGTGCGTGTTCGCAGCGCGTGGATCATCCGTTCCGGAGAAGACTTCCCACGCCTCGTTTCCTGCTATATCGTCTGAACGCTTATGAACACCGATCTCAAACTGTTTGATGTCGTCGCCTTGGAACGGCCCGTGCCGGAGAAGGGTCTCACACGCGGCCAGGTCGGCACGTTGGTCGAGGAATTGGGCGGGAACCGTTTTGAAGTGGAATTCAGTGACGAGGAAGGCTGCGCTTACGCCTTCGCCGCGTTGGCCCCAGCGGACGTGCTCAAGCTCGTCTATGCGCCCAACTCGGGCAAAAGCATGGCGGCATGACGAGAACAAGATTTTCCCGGCGCG
>JAYVOY010000584.1:0-3518 GCA_043757645.1 Verrucomicrobiota bacterium | reverse complement strand
GATTTGGCGCTGGGCGTCGGTGGTTTGCCGCGCGGACGCGTGGTCGAGATTTTCGGGCCGGAATCGTCGGGCAAAACGACGTTGATGCTGCACGTGATTGCGAACGCGCAGAAGGCCGGCGGCACCGCGGCGTTCATCGATGCGGAGCACGCGCTCGATCCCGGTTACGCGAAAAAGCTCGGCGTGAATTTGAACGACCTGCTCGTCTCGCAGCCGGACAGCGGCGAGGAGGCCTTGTCGATTTGCGAGACGCTCGCGCGCTCCAACGCGCTCGACGTGATCGTGGTGGACTCGGTCGCGGCGCTGGTGCCCAAGGCGGAACTTGAGGGCGAGATGGGCATGGCCACGATGGGCATGCAGGCGCGCCTGATGAGCCAGGCGTTGCGCAAGCTCACGGCGATTTTGAACAAGTCCAAGACGACGTGCGTTTTCACCAATCAATTGCGTGAGAAAGTCGGCGTGATGTTCGGCAATCCCGAGACGACGCCCGGCGGCAAGGCGCTGAAATTCTACGCGAGCGTGCGGCTGGACATCCGCCGCAAGGACACGCTCAAGGACGCGGCGGGCAACGCGACGGGCAATCACGTGAAGGTGAAGGTCGTGAAAAACAAGGTCGCGCCGCCGTTCGTCGAGGCCGAGTTCGACATCATTTACAATCACGGCATCAACAAGGAGGGCAGCATCCTCGAGGTGGGCATCGAGAACGGCGTCGTGGAGAAGAAGGGCGCGTGGTTGCAGTTCGCCGGGGATTTGATTGGTCAGGGCAAAGAGGCCGCGCAAAAGGCGCTCGTGGAGAAGCCGGAACTCGCGGCGAAAATCGTCGAGGCGATCATGGCCAAACGCGCGGCAGTCGCGGCGGCGGCGGCGGCGCCGCCAACGCCGGTGGTGGCGGCGGTGGAGAAATAATCCGCGCCCGCAGAAGGTGCGCGGCGCGGGCCAATCGCGCCCCCCCCTCTTGTAGGAGCCGACGTGAGGAGGCTCTCACCTTTTCCGCGCGGAAAAATAGTTAGAGCCTCCTCACGTCGGCTCCTACAGTCGGCTCCTACAGTCGGCTCCTACAAACGAGTTTGCGCCGCCGCGTCCGGCTGCTTGGCGCTCACGACTTCAACGGCGCGCCGACATTGATCCCGTGCTTCAGGCAGTAGGCGGAGTTGGCGACGTATTTTTCGGCCCAGTGTTTGAGGCCGGCGCGTTGTTCGGCGGAGAGGATTTTCACCACTTTGGCGGGCGAACCGAGCACCAGCGAACCGGGCGGCGCGACGAAGTTTTGGGTGACGAGGGCGTTGGCGCCGACGATGGATTGCGCGCCGATTTGCGCGCCGTCGAGAAGGGTCGCGCCCATGCCGATGAGGCATTCGTCGCCGACAGTGCAGGCGTGGACGATGGCCGAGTGGCCGACGGTCACCCAGTTGCCGATGAGGCACGGAAAATCATCGGCGAGATGCACCACCGCGTTGTCCTGAATATTGGAGTGATGCCCGACGACGATGCGATTGATGTCGCCGCGGAGGACGGCGTTGTACCACACGCTCGAGAACTCGCCGAGCGTCACGTCGCCCAATACCACGGCGGTTTTCGCGAGATAAACGCCGGCGCCGAGAACGGGTTGTTTGCGTAGGAAGGTGTCCAACTGCTGCTCAAGCTTGTTCATGCGCGAAGAGATAAGCGCGGCGGCGGCGCTTGGAAATGGAAAACCCGTTCCCGCCGGAACCGGAGCGCGGGCGTGAACCGAAGCGCCGGAGCGCGGGCGTCCCGCCCGCAGCGGCAACCTGCGCCGAGAACGCTGTGAACATTCCGCGCTCACCTCATCTGCAAAGCTGCGGCGGCCCGGAGGGCCGCGCTCCGCCGCGGCCCCATTCCGTGCTCGCGTATTCCGCGCGCGTCGTCGAAGTGTTATCCATGAGTTCAGATTCGGGGCCCCACCAGCCCGGCGGATTGCGCCGTCGGCGCCTGCCGCGCTCCTTCAAGGATTTAACGCCGACGAACGCCTTCAATCCCCGCACGTTTTTCCACGAGATGGTTTGGAAGGCGCTGCTGACCAAGCGCGCGGGGCAGCACAAACGCCCGACGTTTCCGACCCTGACCAAGGGCGAGGTCGCACTGACGTGGATCGGGCACGCGTCGTTTCTCGTGCAGTTCACGGACTTGAACGTGTTGATCGATCCGAACTTCGCGAACTGGCTTTTTCTCCTCAAACGCATCAAGCACTCGGGCCTCAAAATCAAAGACCTGCCGCCCATCGACCTCGTGCTGCTGACGCACGCGCACTTCGATCATTTCCACAAACCGAGCATCCGCAAACTGCCCGCGCCCAAGATCGGCGTGATGCCGTGGGGCATGGGCGAGCTGGCGCGCGGGCTGGGCTTCGAGCGGATCATCGAGCTGAAGTGGTGGGAGAGTTTTTCGCACGGCGATTGGAAAGTGACGCTGACGCCCTGCAAACATTGGGGCGCGCGCCTGTTGCACGATCATCACCGCGGCTACGGCGGCTTCGTGCTCGAGCATCAGGGACGCACGGTGTATCACGCCGGCGACAGTGCCTACTACGAGGGTTTCAAGGAAATCGGCGAACGGCTCGCGCCCGAAATCGCGCTGCTGCCCATCGGCGCGTATTACCCGGAATCATTTCGCAACGTTCACATGGGGCCGGACGAGGCGGTGAAGGTGTTCCGCGAGGTGCGCGCGAAATGGCTGATCCCGATGCACTACGGCACGTTCAAACTCTCGTTCGAGGACGTCGAGGAACCGCCGCGCTGGCTCAGCGAAATCGCCGCGCGCGACGGCTTGACGAAGCACATTCGGATTCTGGAGGAGGGCGTGCCGGCGGTTTTTTGAAGTGAGTTTTTTTGGAGGGGAGGGAATGGCCGCAAAGAGCGCACAGAGACGCAAAAGCGGCGAACGGAAACCGCACGCGCGGTTTTGATTTTCACCCGAAAGCCAGCCAACCCCCCGTCAAGCAACCTCAATTCCACCCAATCTTTTTGCGCCCTTTTGCGTTCCTTGCGGCCATTCAATTCCGGCGTTTCGGTCGCTCCCCGAATCGCATTTCCCGCCGTTTGACACCGCCGCTACACTCCGCGCATGAGTTCACTTTCCCTCCACGAACTGCACGCGGAAATCGGCGGCGTGTTCGGCGAACAGCACGGCGCGGAAGTGGTGCTTCATTACGCCAACGCCGCCGCGGAGCACGCCGCGCTGCACACGTCCGCCGTCGCGCTGGACCTGAGTTTTCGCAGTCGCGTGTGCGTCGTCGGCGCGGATCGCGTGAAGTTTCTCAACGGCCAGGTCACGAATAACGTCGCCGCGCTCAAAACCGGTGAGGGCTGTTACGCCACGCTCGGCAACGCCAAGGGCAAAGTGCAAAGCGATCTGAACATCTTCGCGCTCGCCGATGAACTCCTGCTCGATTTCGAACCGGGCTTCACCCGCGCCGTCACCGAGCGTCTCGAAAAATACGTGATCGCCGACGACGCGCAGTTGGTCGATGCCGCGCCGCATTACGGATTGTTGAGCGTGCA
>JAYVOY010000583.1:0-13193 GCA_043757645.1 Verrucomicrobiota bacterium | reverse complement strand
ATTTCAGCATCCTTTCGCCGACGAATTTCGTGGCGGTGGCGCGGTATCCGGCGACGGAATTCGCGCCGGCGGAACCGGTGCCGGGGCGGACGTATTTCGAGTCGCGCAACGTGGCGCACAGCGGCGTGGATGATCTGTATCTGGTGGACATGGAGTTCAGCACGGTGGGCACGAACGCGGCGCAGACTTACCAGTGGGTTTTCGATGACGCGACGACGGCGACGGGCGCGAAGGTGCGGCATCCGTTCCCGCGTCCGGGGATGCGCAAGGTGACGCTGAACGTGCTGGAGAAGGGCGCGCCGGTCGCGTCGCTCACGGAGACGGTCGCGGTGAAGCCGCAGTGGGCGCAGCAGGCCGCGTGGCACGATGCGATTTACGCGGAGCAGTTCCGTGATTTGGCGGCGCGCGATTACACGGCCACGCCGGTCGCGGATGTGGAGGCGCTGGTGAAGTTCGCGAATCGCATCGAGGACCGGCCGCTGCTGACGAAGCTCGGCGGCTTTTGTCTGAAGCGCGCGACGGAGTTCGACACGACGCTGGCGGGGTTGTTTTTTTTGCTGGCGTTGAACTACGAACATTTCGCCGTGCGCGATTACGTGGCCGCCGAGCAGGCGTGGAAGGCGGCAAGCGCGCAGGGCGATGCGACGCTGCGCGAGCGCGCGAAACTGCGGCTGGCGGCGCAGTACATCAACATCGCGACGCGCGCGGCGGACGGGCGCAAGCTGCTCGACGCGGTCCTCGACACCTCGCTGAACGACAACGAGCGACGCATGAAAAAAATTCTCGCGGGCGATTTGTTTTTGCTCGAGGGCAAGGCCGATGAGGCGGCGGCGGTGTACAAGTCGATCGTCACCACGATTCCGGCCAAGGGCGCGGGCGGGCGGCTGGATGGCAACGTGCCGAAGATCGAGAACGCGCGGGATTTGGTGCGGCGGAAGGAGTTCGACACGGTGGATGAAATCACGCGGCAGATTCAGTGGGAGCGGCCCGCCGAGCGGATGTCGTTCGCGGTGGGTTTGCCGCAGGTGCAGGCGTTTTTCGGACGGCGGGAATTCCCGCTGGCGCGCTCGCGGGCGTTGCAATTGTTGAATGGTTGCCCGGTGGATAATCACCGCGCGGAGATGCTGTATCAGCTCATCGAGATTCACCTCGCGCTCAATCAGGCGGACCTCGCGCAGGAGGCGTTCGCGAAGTTGCAGAAGCTGTACCCCAACAGCGAGGCGGGGGCGAACGCGAAGTTCAAGTGGGGCAAGAGTGTGGTGAAAAATTGAGCGGGGCAGGAACGGGACGACGGAGTGCGCCCGACGTCGGGTGCAGCGACGTTCGAACAAGACCCGCGTTCGAGAATTCCTCCGATGCGACTGCGTGCGAGAGCGCCGGCACCGCGGTGCGCTGCCACCGCAGCACAAAGCGCGCGCCGCCCATTTTGTACTGCGGTGGCAGAGCGCAGCGGCGACACCGCTTTCGCCAACTCGCGGCGCAAAAAAAACGGCCCGGCGTTTGCCGCCAGGCCGTCGCGAAAAATCTTCTTTTTTCCTCCCGCGAGCTTTGCGCTTATTTCGCCGCCGCCTTCTGGCTCACATCCACGCAGACGCCTTCCTTGGTGCTGCGGGCATAGACGCGGCCGTTGCTGACAACGGGCGTGGACCAGCATTTTCCGGAGAGAATTTTCGCGCGGGAAATTTCCTGATACGCCGCGGGCGTCGCCTCCGCGGCGACGAGGTCGCCGTGGTCCGCAAGCGCGAGAATTTTGCCATCGACGAGAATCACGTTGCCCGGGCCGAAGCCGGACTTCTCCCACTTCACCTTGCCGGTCGCGAGTTCAACGCATTTGAGCGGGCCGTTGCCGTATTCCTTGAACTGGAACATGCCGTAGAGGTGGCCCTCCTTGTAAACCGGCGTGCTCCAGTGATTGGCCACGGGCTGATTGCCAGTGGTCCTCCAGAGTTCCGCGGAGGTCCACGCCGTGCCGTTTTTGGAAATCTTGTAGGCACCCGCGCCGACTGCATAACCGGCCGCGCAATACACAATGTCGCCGCCGACAATGGGCGTGATGGCGGTCGAGACGGCAAACTTGAAGGCCTGTTTCCACAACAGCGCACCGTCCCTGGTGGCCACCGACACGAGGCCGCTCTGCGTGAAGAAAATCACCTGCCGCACGCCGTGAATCGTCGCGACCACGGGCGTCGAGTGCGTGATGGTTTCGGTCTGGCCTTTCCACGCGAGCTTTCCATCCGCCTGGTTGAAGGCGAGGAGCGACTCGCCCGCGCCGCCGCCACCGACGAACACCAAATCACCGTCGATCACCGGCGACGCGGCGTTCTGCCAGCGGATGCTTTTGCCGTGATGCTCGGCGAGGATGTCCTTCTTCCACGCCACCGTGCCGCTCTTGGCGTCGAGGCAGAACAGTTGCAGCGCGGACGCGAGCGCATACACGCGACCGCCAGCCACGGTCGGCGTCGAGCGTGGGCCGTCGCCGCCGCCGTTGTCCTTCGCGCCGGAATCGCCGCCGCCATCATACTTTGTGAAACTCAGCGGCGCGGCCCAGAGTTCCTTGCCCGTGTCCGCATTCAGCGCCACGCACACCTCGGTCGGCGTGTTCTCGAGCGCGCGCGTGACGATCGTGTAAGCCGCGCCCTCCGCCACGGCGAAGGAGCTGAAGCCGTTCGGGGTCGGTGTTTTCCACACCACTTTCGGTCCGGCCGCGGGCCACTTCAGCGCCATCTTTTCGGCGGTGCTGCCATCGAGATTCGGGCCGCGATACTGCGGCCAATCCGCGGCGGCGAGCGTGGTGAGACTCGCCGCGAGCGCGGTCGCGCACGTCAGCGTGGCGAAGTCGAAGGGGTTCGTAAAAGAGGCCAATTTCAATGTCATTTTCATGGTGCGCTGGGACGTTAGGGGCGAAGGGGAAATTCGCCAGCGGGAAAAAGGCCGCGGGTGATCGCGCGTGCGATTAAAAGCGGGTGAGCGGTTGCCGTGTGGCGCAGACTTCTCAGCCGTAACGATGCAATGGATGGAGCGCCGCCGTCTCGGCGGCTTACGGCGAGGGAAAGTCCGCGGGGGCAAATTGTCCGCGCGCTTTTGGTTCCCGATTCAGTGCGCATTTTGGGCTGCGGAAAAGCCGCGCTCTCGCCCCGTTTGGACGGTGTGAGCCGCCGGGACGGCGGCGGTCCTGCTGCATCGTTACGGCTCAGGCTGCTGTGGCGCAGGGCTTCCCGCCTGCGGGCCGTCCGTTTTCCCAACGGGTGCGCTCACCCACCTTTAATCACACCCGGTGATCGCGGTGCGAACCACCCGAGCGTGCGACAATACGATCAACTCAACGTCGCATTCGCCTGTAGTCCGGGGTCCTGTCCGAACCGTCCGGCGGCCAAGCCGTCACGGACCCGTTGCAGAATTTGCGAGCGCGAAAGGGCGTTCTGCGAGTCGCGCATGGCTTGGGTCCAATAATAGGTGAAGGCGCCGTTGGGGCGGCCGTTGAATGCCGTGTCCATGCTGGTCTGCTCGGAGCGGCAGGCGCTCCAGAGGATGTGGTGGCGCGAGCCGCCCTCGGCCAACCCGCGCGCCAGCCCGCGCGGAGCCGCGGCAACGGGTGCCACGCCGGATTTCACACCGGGCGGCGGCGCGAACCGGGCCACGTCTTGGACACCCCGCAATCCCGTGCCGCTGTGGCAGGTGTCGAGGTACACTTCCAGCAGCACGTCAGCCGGCAGCGTCAGGAAAAGGTCGCGCAATTCGTCGTCCACGATGAGCGTGTTGACGTCCCACCCGCCCTGCCCCGCTGGCGCCAAATCCGCCGCGCAAAAGGCCTCGTTCAAGCGGTCGGGTTCCTCGCCGCTCGGATCGGGAACCTGCGTGCCGTGGCTCGACAGACTGAAAACGAGATACTTGATCTCACCGGCCCGGGCCGCGTTCACCATGGTTTGCAAAGCCCCCATGATGTTGGCCTTGGTGGCGTCCCGATCCGTCAGGATCGTGACGTCGTCGGCTCCGAAACCAACGAGGCGCTGGAAAACGTCCGCCATGTCACGGGCGTCGTTGACGCAGCCGCTGAGTTGATTGACCGGGGCGAAGGGGAACTGGTTGATTCCAACACAAAGGGCGCGGCGATCGCTGGGCATGGGGTTGCGGGGGTAAAGGTTTGTTTTTTTCGACGCGTGAGTTTCTTCAATCCTGAAAAAAGTTTCGACGAAAAAATCGCACTTCGACAACCGCGCCGAGAGCCGCCGAGACGGCGGCGCGCCATCTTTAACGCAGAGGCGCGGAGAACGCAGAGCCAAAAATGAGAAGCCGGATAAGAGGCGAAAAATAGGGGGCGAAAAATAAGGCAAAGGTTTTTTTATTTTTTGCCCCTCATTTTTCGCCTTTGTTTTCGGGCCTTTGCGGGCATCCCCCTCTCTGCGTTCTCGGCGACTCTGCGTTTAAGCCGTAACGACGCAGTCGGACCGCCGCCGTCCCGGCGGCTCACACCGTCCGCACGGGGCGAACGCGCGGATTTTCCGCGGCCCAAAATGCTCACTAAATCGGGAACCAAAAGCGCGCGGACAAGTGGCCCCTGCGGACTTTCCCACACCGGGAGCCGCCGAGGCGGCGGCGGTCCGCCCATGGCATCGTTACGGCTGAGGGAGATTGCAATTTGACCCCGCTGATCGAATGCGATTCCGTGCGGCGGTGAAACGAATCCTCCTCCTCGGAATCTACTCGGCCATCCTCGCCAACATCGTGTGGCGCGCGGATCACGCGGATTTGCGGGCGGTGGGCGAGTTCGTGAAGTCCATCCCTGGCGGGGACAAGCTGGGGCATTTCTGTCTGGTCGGTGGATTCGCCCTCGTCCTCAACTGGACGCTGCATTGTCACGAGTTCTGGTTCGCCAAACGCGCGTGGCTCACGGGCAGCGCCGTCGTCGTCGCGCTCTTTACCGTCGATGAATTCACGCAACCCTGGCGGCCCGAACGCACGTTCGACCTGCTCGACCTCGCGGCAAATTACGCCGGGATTTTCTGCTTCGGCGCGGTCGCCCACCGCGTCGAGGCGCGGGAGCAAGCCCGTCGCCCGCGCTCGTGAGAAGCCGCGGCCGGGAGGAATCCGAGCGCGCAAAAATAATCCCAAAAAAGGTCTTCATTCCCTTGCCCCAAATTCCCCTGCCAATTCCGGTTGAACTCCCCTGCCCCGCCTTTGCGTTTGACGAATCACCGGCAGCCCCCCAAGCATCGCGCCCATGAAATCTCCCCGCCGCCTTCTCACCGTCGCCGCGCTCTCACTCGCGCTCCTCCCACTGACAAGTCCAGCGCAAGTCAACGTCGTGCAAACCGTCGCGCCGAACGTTTATTTCCACGAGGGCGACATCGGCCGCAAAGGCCATTGCAACAACGGCTGGATCGTCTTCGCCGATTACGTGCTCGTCATCGACGGCAACTTTCCCTCGGGTGCCCAAGAGGTGATTCCGAAGATCAAGGCGCTCACCGACAAGCCCATCCGCTTCGCGTTCGACACGCATCACCACGGCGACCACGCCTACGGCAACCAAGTCTGGCACGAGGCCGGCGCGATCCCCGTCGCGCATGTCGGCGTGCTCGCGGAGATGAAAAAGTACGAGACGAATTATTTCGGCGGCGGCGGACCGGGCCGCTGGGAGGACGCCGCCAAAGGCCGCCCCGACGTCGCCGCGAGCCGCCTGAAAATTCCCACCGTGCTCTTCAAGCAGGACCTCTATTTCGATGACGGCAAACAGCGCGTCGAACTCCTCCACTTCGGCGTCGCCCACACGCACGGCGACGGCTTCGCGTGGCTGCCGCAGGAGAAGATTCTTTTCACCGGCGACGCCTGCGTGAACGGCCCCTACAACTACGTCGGCGACGGCAATGTCGGCGAATGGATCAAGACCCTCCAAGCCGCGCAAAAGCTCGGACCGAAATTCATCTGCCCCGGCCACGGCCCGATGGGTGGCCCGGAAATTCTGGAGGACCAAATCAACTACTTCGTCACGCTCCAAGCCGAGGTGAAGCGTCTCGTCGCCGCCGGCAAAACCGCCGCGGAAGTCAAGGCGTCCATTGACGACATCAAAGCCAAAATCAAGCAGAACGACCGCCTGTTGCGCTACGTCGGCAGCTTTTTCGCAGTCCAAGTCGAGAAGGTGTTTGTCGAACTCGGCGGCGCGGTGTTTCCGAAATGAATTCGCGTGCGGAACGCTCGGTTCAGATTCGGCCTCTCATTAGCACCCGGCTTTAGCCGGATCCATGCAGTAGGAGCGCCGCCGTCTCGGCGGCTCACACCGTCCAAATGGGGCGAACGCGCGCATTTTCCACGGCACAAAATGCTCACTGAATGGGGAACCAAAAGCGCGCGGACAATTTGCCCCCTCGGACTTTCCCACGCCCTGAGCCGCCGAGACGGCGGCGGTCCGCCAACTGCATGGTTTCGGTTTAGCCGGGTGACCCGGTTCGCGGAAACACTCCAACCGCTTCAGCGGTTTCCGACGCCCCGAAAACCGCTGAAGCGGTTGAACTCTTGTGGCCGTCGCGACACCCGGCTGAAGCCGGGTGCTAATGAGAGAACAACTGAACCCGAAATCCGAAGTGGAGATTGCGAGCCGCGCAGCGGCGCGGGGAGCGCACGCCGCTGGCGTGCAGTTTTCGGCGGCTCGCCGAAAACTTCGCACCACTAACATTTTTGTACGGAGCAAAAAGTTAGAGCTGGGACACGCTGGTTTGGGCGGGCCGCCCAAACCCGCACGCGGGCCGCGTGCGCTCCCCATTCCGATTTCGGAATTCGGGCTCAAATGTTCGCGCGGCGCAGTCGAATTCTCGTTCCCAGCAATCTTGACTTCCCCATTTCACTGCCAGAGCCTTTCAACAGAATAACGACACAACCAAAGGACATTTTATGAAACTCACTTCGGTTCTTTTCTCCGTTCTCCTCGGCAGCGTCCTCGCGGCCTCCGCGCAGCAGGCGACTTACTCCGCCCCGGCCTCCAGCGCCGAAATTTCGCGGCAAAATCCCAAGGGCAAACTCAGCACCGCGGGGATCAAGAAAGAGTCCTACGCTGGCGGCGTCTTCTCGCGCACCTATAAAAACGGGCGCGAACTGCGCCTCATCAATCCGCTCTACCTGAACCCCGCCGCGCCCGCCGCGCTCGGCAATGGCGCGGACAATCTCGTTTACAATCCGTTCACGCACGCCGCGGAAGGCGTGGCGCTCTTCTCGTATCGCTTCTGAAGTGAGCGCAGTTTTTTTCACGGGCGGTTGCGGCAAATGTCGCAGCCGCCTTTTTGTTTTTCACGAGGGCGCCGTCACCGCGCGCCGCTTTGCAGGAGTCGAGGTGACGAGACTCCACCTCTTTCCACGGGCGCAGCGGCCTTCGCTCGCGGTGTGCGCTGGTCCAAGAGTGGGCATCGTGGACCGGCGTGCGATCGCCGCGTGAAAAAAGTTAGAGTCTCGTGACCTCGACTCCCCCAAGAGAGGTGGCCGCGCCCTCGGCTTTCGCGCGCCCCACAGTTTCCCATTGCACCCCCACTGCCTCTCCCGCGAAAGTCCAACGCATCATGAAACCCAATCCCCTCGCGCTGCTCCTCGCATTCCTCGCGCTCACACTTCACCCCACACCCACGCTCGCCGCCGTCGGAAAATTTCAGCAGCCCGACGCCCAGAATCACCCCGACCTTTTCGTCTGGACCGACACCTGCAATGTCCACGTCCTGCGCGACGGCGACACCGCGCTGCTCATCGATCTCGGCGATGGCAGCATCCTCGATCACCTCGGTGAAATCGGCGTCAAGCGCGTCGAGTGGGTGCTTTTCACCAGTCACCATCGCGAATTGAGTCAGGGCCACGCGCGCCTCGCGCCGTGGAAGGCGCAAATCGGCGCGCCTGAGTTCGAACGCGCGCTGTTCGAGAAACCCGCCGACTTCCGCAAGATGAAAACCCGCCTCGGCGACGCCTTCACCATTCACGGCGCGAGCTTCGTGCGCCCACCAATCCAGCCCCTCGCCCTCGACCGCGCGTTCAAAAAAATGGACACGCTCACCTGGCGCGGACGCGAATTCTGGTGCGTGGACACGCGCGGCAACAGCCCCGGCGGCATGTCCTATTTCCTCAAGCAAAACGGCCGCTGGCTCGCCTTCACCGGCGATCTCATGCTCGACGGCGCGCGGCTGAACACGTGGTTTGACTCCGAGTGGGACTACGGTTTCGCCGCGGGCGTGTGGGCGCTCGCCAACTCCGCCGCGCAAGTCGCCGGCTACGATCCCGCGTGGCTCCTGCCCGCGCACGGCGCGCCCGTGCGCGACGCCGCCAAGCAACTCGAGGAATTTCAGCAGAAGATTTACAAGTTCGAGCGCCTCTACGTCCGCGGTTATCCCGTCACCACCTTCGCCGGCTCCGTGCAGGACCGCGTCTCGCGCCCGACGGTCGTGCCGCACGTGTGGCAGGTTTCGCCGCACTTGTTCAAATTTCGCGGCCCCGGCTTCTTCCCGAATTTTTACCTCATCATTGCCGACAGCGGCCGCGCGCTCGCGGTCGATTGCGGACTCCTGCAAACGAACGTCCTCGACACCGCCCTCGCCGGCATGAAGCAGCACCTCGGCCTCAAGCAAATCGACGCGATGTTCCCCACGCACATGCACGGCGACCACTTCCTCCAAGGTCCGTATCTGCGCGCGCAACACGGGGCGAAGCTCTGGGCGCTCGACCGCATGGCCGACGTTTGCGAACACCCGGAATGGTTCGACTACGCCGCGCCCATCCAGTCCTACGGCATCGGCGTGGACGGCGTGCGCTTCGACCGTTTGTTCAAGGCCGGCGAAGTGCTCGACTGGGAGGGTTTCAAATTCACCATCGACTGGATGCCCGGCCAGACGGAATTCGCGCTGTGCGTGAACGGCGTGATTGATGGCCGCAAAGTCGCGTTCACCGGCGACAATCTTTTCGGCGACCCCGCCGATCCCCTGCAAAACGGCCACGAGGCCATGGTCGCCCACAACAGCGCGGTCCTCGAGGAGGGCTACATTTACGGCGCGGAATTCCTCCACCGCCTCCAGCCCGACATCATTCTCGGCGGCCATTCCTACGTGATGGACAAGCCCGCCGGTTTCATCGAGCGCTACCGCGCGTGGGCCTACGCGATGCGCGACGCCTTTCGCACGCTGAGTTCCGAGGACGATTACCGCTACTGGTTCGATCCCTTCTGGGTGCGCGCGCAGCCCTATCGCAACACGGTGAAACCCGGCGAAAGTTTTGCGCTCGCGCTGCACGTCCGCAATTTCCGCACCCGCGCCCAAACCCACCGCATCGAAATCCACACCCCGCCCGGCCTCGTCGCCGATCCCGCCGTGCTCGAGGGCCAGCTCGACAGTGAATCCCGCCGCGCGTTCCCCATCCGCCTCCGCGCCACCGCCGCCGCCAAACCCGGCGTCCACATCGTCGCGCTGGACATCACGCGCGATGGAAAACGCTTCGGCGAACTGTTCGATTTCGTCGTGGAAGTGCTGCCGTGAGGCGCGCGGAGAAGCTCCAAGACTCAAAGCTCAAAGCTCAAGGGAATGAACAAGGACCAAGCCGCGGATGCGCGAAAATCATTTTCCGCGCGGTTGCAAAGTTAATGCTCGGACCACTGCCCGTTTGGAATTTGGTGTTTCCCTTGAGCTTTGACCTTTGAGTCTTGGAGCTTTTCTTCGCCCCGCGAATCCCCGCTTGGCCCGCCCGCCCGCCGCGTTACACTGCGCACCCATGAAGAAATATTTCGCCGAAGGACTCGGCAGCTTCACGCTGGTTTTCGCGGGCACCGGCGCCATCGTCGCCAACGAGGTCAGCCACCACGCCATCACACACGTGGGCGTGGCGCTGACGTTTGGACTCGTGGTGCTGGCGATGATCTACACGCTCGGCGACATCTCGGGCGCGCACCTCAATCCCGCGGTGACGCTCGCGTTTTGCACCGCGGGCCGGATGCCGTGGAGCGCCGCGCCCCCGTATTTGTTGAGTCAATTCACCGGCGCACTCGCCGCGAGCGCGCTGCTGCGCTTTTTGTTTCCGCAAAATGAACTGTTGGGCGCGACGCTGCCCAGCGGTTCGCCCCTGCAATCCTTCGTGCTCGAAGTGGTGCTCACCGCGATCCTGATGTTCGTCGTGTTGAACGTCTCCTCCGGCGCGAAAGAAAAAGGCATCACCGCCGGCATCGTGATCGGCGCGGTCATCGCACTCGAAGCGATGTTCGCCGGCCCCATCTCCGGCGCCTCGATGAATCCCGCCCGCTCGCTTGGCCCCGCGCTGATCTCGGGGCATCTCGAAAATCTCTGGGTCTATCTGCTCGCTCCCATCCTCGGCGCGCAACTGGCCGTGCCCGCCTGCCGCTGCGTGCAAAACGCCGGCTGCTGCGCAAAATCCCCCGCACCCGCCGCGTGACAAAAAACCCGCGCGCCTGAACCGGAGCGCGGGCGTCCCGCCCGCAGCGGCAACTCATGCCCGAGCACGCCGCGAAAAATCCCCGCTCCCCCCACTTGGGGAACTGCTGCGGCCCGGAGGGTCGCGCTCCGCATCCAGGGCGGCCACGCCGCCCCACTGGAGCGCGGGCGTCCCGCCCGCAGCGGCCACTCGCGCCAGCAGGGGTCACGGAGAATCGATCGCTTACCCCACTTCGCGAGCTGCTGCGGGCGGGACGCCCGCGCTGCGGAACTGGGGGATTCGCCCTGTTTCATTGGTCAGACGAGCTTTCCAAAATCTTCTTCCTCAAAGTTTTTCCTCCCATCCGTCACATATTTTTTGAACCCGCCACCGACGAGTGGTACCTTCCGAAGTGCTTCGTCTGACTGTCGTGTTGTGGGGGGTGTGGTGCGCCTCGACTGGATTCGCCACGCAATTCCTGCCCTTGCCAATCGAGGAACTCGCGCGCTCCGCCGATGTCATCCTCCGCGGCGAAGTCATCAGCCGCCGCTGCGACCGCGACGCGCGCGGACGCCTCACCACCCACATCGAACTCGCCGTGTCCGAAGTGTGGAAAGGCCCGCAAACCGGGCGTTTCACCGTGGTCCAGGCCGGCGGCACACTCGGCGATCAACGGCAGACCATCATCGGCCAGGCCGAGTATCGCATCGGCGAAGAAGTCGTCGCGTTCCTCGCCGTGAACCGTTTCGGCGCGGGCGTCACGCTCGGTTTGGCGCACGGAAAATTCTCGCTCACCCGCTCGCCCGCCGGCGAACTCCGCGCGCAGAGCGCCTTCCACGGCCACCGGTCCGCCCCAACGCCCGCCGCGCCACGACACACCGCCAGCGTGTCGGCCCAGTCCGAGGCGATTACTTTTCCGGCCAACCCCGCGCACGATTCCTCGCTCACCGTTGCCCGCTTGAAACAACTCGTGAGTCAATCCACGCGATGAGAATGCGGGGCGGGGCTGAGGTCGGGACCGTGCGGTCGGAGCGCCGATCTCCAGATCAGCGTGTTGCTGCCACCGAGCCGCGCCGAACTGGAGTTCGGCGCTCCATCCACGCTTTGTGGATTCAGCGCGTCCATGTTGAATCGGGAAAATCTCACCGCGCGAATCGACTTCAATCCGTGGCATTCCACTGGCTCACCACAGCCGCGTGTTTGTTCGTTGTCGCCACCGCCCGCGCCTTCGTCGTCTCCACCGATTTGGAAACGGGCGCCCCACTGCGCTGGCGCGCCCCGGACACGAGTGCGCCCGCACCCGCGGCAGCCAGCGCCGCCGCGTCGCCCGCCGCCACCAACATCATCCGCTTCCACCTCACCACCGACGCGTTTTCAACGACGAACGCGACGCGCGAACTCAACGCCATCCGCGCGGCGTTCGGCCAATGGCAGAGCATTCCTGGAACCGCGCTGCGCTTCGACGAAGGCGCAATCATTCCCTCCGCCGCTGATCTCGTGGACCCGACCGATGGCACCAACGTTGTGTACTGGGCGACCACGCCCGCGCTGCTGAACAACGGCACCATCAGCCTGCGCGGCGCGCTCGGCCTCACCATCACCTCCGCGCGCGCGGATGGCACGCTCGTGGGCGCGGACATTATTCTCAATGGCTTCGAGCACTCGTGGTTCACCGATTTCAGCGACAAGAAAAATCCCGCGTTCTTCGCCGAGACCACGCTGCTCCACGAGATCGGTCATCTCCTCGGTCTGGATCATTCGCCCAGCGGCGGCACCACCATGTCGCCGATCGGCGGACCCGGCGTGGACGCGCGTCACGGACTCTCGCCCGACGAAGTCGCGTTCGCCCGCGCCACTTACGGCGACGCGCGCACCGCCCCGACGCTCGGCCACCTCACGGGCCGCGTGCTCATGGATGGCTCGGGCGTGTTCGGCGCGGCCGTCGGACTCGAAGATGCTGCGGGCAATTTGCTCGGCGCGACGGTGAGCGGCGCGGGTGGCAAATTTATTTTCAACGCGGTGCCGCCGGGAAATCACCACGTCCGCGTCTGGCCGCTCGATCCCGCGACCGCGCCGCACTGGCTTATTCGCGGCGCGGACCTCGGTGACAATTATTACCGCGCCACCACATTTTTTCAGCCGACGACGAACCAACCCGTCGCCATCTCCGCCAAACAAACCAACACGCTCGATGTCCCCGTCGCCGCGGGACCGCCCGCGTTTCGCATCACTCACATTCGCCAACCCGCCGCCGTCGGCGCGGCCAGTTCGCTCAGCCCGCTTCCCGCGCAATTGTCGCCCGGCCAGAGCAACCTTCTTGTCGGCGTTTACTCCCCCGATTTGCCCCTCACCAATGTCACCCTCCGCATCACCGGCGACGGCCTGACGCTCGGCGCGACGCAGCCGCAGGCGCCGCTTGATTTCGGCGGCGGACTCGTGTTGCAAGGCCTGATTATCAATGTCTCCGTCGCCACCAACGCCACGCCGGGACTGCGCAGTTTCATCGTGCAACACGGCACCAACCTCGCCTACGCCAACGGCTACGTGAAAATTCTCCCGACAATTCCCGACCATAACTTCGACGGCCTCGACGACAATTTTCAGCGCCGCTACTTCCCCGTCTTCACCGCCGCCGCAGCCGCGCCGAGTGCCGACCCCGACGGCGACGGCATCACCAACGCGCAGGAAGCCATCGCCGGCACCGATCCCACCAACGCGCAATCCTTCTTCGGCCTCGACCGCGTGACGCAAACCGCCGCGGGCACCGTGATCGAATGGAAAAGTTCCCCCGGCAAACGCTACCAAGTTTTCACCAA
>JAYVOY010000582.1:0-3522 GCA_043757645.1 Verrucomicrobiota bacterium | reverse complement strand
GGGCAATCCACACTTCCGCTTTTGGCTCCCCATTCAGTGAACATTTTGCACCGCTGCAAATGCGCGCCTTCGCCCCGTTTGGACGGGGTGAGCCGCCGAGACGGCGGCGCTACGCCCGCAGCGTTCCGTCATTCCCCCTTCACGCGCTCCACGCGCGCGCCGAGCGCCGCGAGCTTCGCGTCGATTTTTTCGTAGCCGCGATCCAGGTGGTAAATCCGGTTCACCTTCGTCGCGCCCTTGGCCACCATTCCCGCGATCACCAGCGCCGCCGAAGCCCGCAGATCACTCGCCATCACCGGCGCGCCGCTCAACGGTTTGCCGCCCTTCACAATCGCGCTCGGCCCCTCGATCGCCACGTCCGCGCCGAGCCGCCCCAACTCCGGCACGTGCATGAAGCGCGATTCAAACACGCGCTCCGTGATGATGCTCAACCCCGGTGCCAGCAGCAGCAGCGACATCATCTGCGCCTGCACGTCCGTCGGGAAACCCGCGTAGGGCAGCGTCGTGATGTCCACCGGTTTCAACGGGCCCGTGCGCCGCACGGTCATGGAGTTCCCATTGCGTTCAATCTTCACGCCCGCCTCGCGCAGCTTGTCCAACACCGCGTGCATGTGCTCGGGACGCGCGCCGATAATTTTCACCTCGCCTTTCGTCGCCGCCGCCGCAATTGCAAACGTCGCCGCCTCGATGCGGTCGGGAATCACCTCGTGCTCCGCGCCGTGCAATTCCCGCACGCCCGTGATGGTGATCGTCGGCCCGCCCACGCCCTTGATCTGCGCGCCCATCGCCTGGAGAAATTTTGCGAGGTCCGTCACCTCCGGCTCGCACGCCGCGCTCTCGATCACCGTCACGCCGTCCGCCAATACCGCGGCCATCATCACGTTCGCCGTGCCGAGAACCGTCGGTCCCGAGCGCCCGCCCAAAAACAATTCCGCGCCCACCAACCGCGGCGCGCGCGCGCAGACGTAACCCTCGGACATCGTGAATTTCACGCCCAGCGCGCGCAGCCCCTTCAAATGCAAATCAATCGGCCGCGCGCCAATCACGCACCCGCCCGGCATTGACACCTGCGCGCGCCGCTGCCGCCCCACGAGCGGGCCGAGAATGCAGATCGAGCCGCGCATTTTTCGGATCAATTCGTAATCGCCATGCGGCTGGATGCGCGCCGCCTGCACGCGCACCGAGTCGCCATCGAACGCCACGTCCGCGCCCAGCGACGTGAGAATCTGCCCCATGAACCGCACGTCCGTGAGGTCCGGCACGCGGCGGATCACGCACGGCTCGGCCGTGAGCAGCGTCGCCGCCATGATCGGCAGCACGGCGTTCTTCGCGCCACTGATCGTGACCTCCCCGTGCAGGGGGATTCCGCCTTTGATCAACAAACTATCCATAAAAAAATTTCGCGCGCCGGTTTGAGCGCGCGGACCTTTTCACGCCCCCGCCAGCGCGGCAATGAGGATTCGCTCGCGTCCCGACCAATCGGGCAAAACCATCTCCACCCGCCACGGCGCGACCCCAAAAATCTCCCGCAACGCCGCGCCCTGACCGTCGCCGAACTCGAGCAGCATCCGCCCGTGCGGCTGCAAAAACTTGTGCGCCTCCGCCGCCAATCGCCGGTAAAAATCCAACCCGTCCGCGCCGCCATCCAACGCCAAGCGCGGATCGTGCTCGCGCACCTCGGGCGGCAACGCGGCCAGTTCATCCGTCGGAATGTACGGCGGATTGCTGACCAACAAATCGCAGCGCAAGCCCCGCGGCAGCGCCGCAAATCCATCGCCTAAATAAAACCACACGCGCCCTTCGATTCCGTTTCGCGCCGCGTTCGCCCGCGCCACCACGAGTGCCTCCGCGGAAACATCCACCGCGTGGATCATCGCCCCCGGACACTCCGCCGCGACCGCGAGGGCGAGACACCCGCTGCCCGTCCCGAAATCCAGCACCACCGGTGATCGCGCCTCCGCGACCGCGAGCGCCCGCGCAAACTCCCACGCCCGCTCCGCCAGCAACTCCGTCTCCGGCCGCGGAATCAGCACGTTTGAATTCACCGCCAACTCCAATCCACAAAACGAGACGCTCCCCACCAAATGCTGCAACGGCCGCCGTTTCGCCCGCTCCGTCACCAAGTTCTCGAACGCCCGCCACTCCGCGTCCGCCACGACACGCGTTCCCTCCACCACCAGCGCGAGCCGCGGCACCGCGAGCACATGAGCCAGCAACCACTCACTCTCGAGCCGCGGCGACTCCACGCCCGCCGCCGCCAGCGCCGCCGCCCCGCGCCCAATCGCTTCCGCAACATTCATCCGCCGAAGCTAGACCGCGTCCCGGAAGTTCCCATCCGAAACCCGAAACGCGAAGCGCATCGGGCGCAATCTGGACACTGCCCCCGGAGCGCGGCTGTGTCGCAGACCAGCCGCAGCAACCCCGACGACGTGGCACGGCGGGAAAACTCCCGCCGCCCGGACCTGGCAACCTGCTGCGGCTGGTGCTGCGCACACAGCCGCGCTCCGGCACGGCAAACTCGCGGGGGCAGTGTCCAGATGCGCCCAAGCGCATCCCGCCGACATTTTTGCGGCTTCCAGATATTTGCACTGGGTTCCCGGGGCATTCCCTGGAGCTTTGACCCTTTGCACCTTGCGCTTCCGCGCGTTCGTCACCGGTGCCATCCGCCAACGCCGCGCGGCCATTTGAGTCGGCAATTGGCGCGCGGCGCGGCACGGCGGATTCCCTTGCCTAGACCGTCGATTGCCCGTACTTCTAGCCGCCAATTTAGGAAACCTTTATGTCACATCTCGCTGGAAAAATCGGAATCGTTTTCGGGGTCGCCAACAAACGCTCGATCGCGTGGGCCATCGCGCAGGCGTGGCACAAGGCGGGCGCGACGCTGGCCTTCACGTATCAGGGCGAACGGCTCAAGGAAAACGTCGCGGAACTCGCCGGCACGTTCGGCCCCGACACGCTCATCCTGCCGTGCGACGTGACCAGCGATGAACAAATCGCCCATGTTTTCAAGGTCGTTGGCGAGAAGCACGGCAAACTGCATCTGCTTCTGCACAGCGTCGCCTTCGCGCCGAAGGAGGCGCTCGAGGGGCTTTTCGTCAACACCTCGCGCGAGGCGTTTCGGATCGCGCACGACATCAGCGCCTACTCGCTCGTGGCGCTGGCGCGCGCCGCGTCGCCCTTGATGACCGAGGGCGGCAGCATCGTGGCGATGACGTACTACGGCGCGGAGAAAGTGGTCCCGCATTACAACGTGATGGGCGTGGCCAAGGCGGCGCTCGAGGCGAGCACGCGTTATCTCGCCTACGATTTGGGCCCGCAAAAAATCCGCGTGAACTGCATCAGCGCCGGCCCGATGAACACGCTGGCCGCGCGCGGCATCGCGGGCTTCGGCGACATGCTCAAGCACTACGAGGCCCACGCGCCGCTCAAGCGCAACGTGCTCCCCGACGAACTCGGCGCGACCGGCGCGTTCCTCGCCAGCGACGGCGCGGCGGCGATCACCGGCCAGGTGATTTACGTGGA
>JAYVOY010000581.1:0-3525 GCA_043757645.1 Verrucomicrobiota bacterium | reverse complement strand
TGTTTGAAATGCCGCCTTGCCCCACGCGTCCGCGCTCCCCATTGTCTGCGCCGTTTATGAATTATCGGATCTCACAGCGCGCGGCCTCGCTGGCCCCGTCACTCACGCTGGCCATTGATTCCAAGGCCAAACAGATGAAGGCCGAGGGCATGGATGTCGTGGGCTTTGGCGCGGGCGAGCCGGACTTCGACACGCCGCAGCACATCAAGGACGCCGCCAAGCAGGCGCTCGACGCGGGCTTCACGAAATACACGCCCAGCAGCGGCATTCCCGAATTGCGCCAGGCCGTCGCGGACAAGTTCAAGCGCGAGAACGGCCTGAGCTACAAGCCGAGCCAGATCATCATTTCCTGCGGCGGCAAGCACTCGTGTTTCAACGTCATCATCGCGACGTGTCAGGAGGGCGACGAGGTCATCATCCCCGCGCCGTATTGGCTGAGTTATCCCGAGATGGTGAAGCTCGCGGGCGCGACGCCGGTGATTCTGCCGACGAGCGACCAGACCGAGTTCAAGGTCACGCCCGCGCAGCTTCGCGCGGCGATCACGCCGCGCACGCGGCTGTTCATTCTCAATTCGCCGAGCAATCCGACCGGCAGTGTTTACACGCCGGACGAAGTGAAGGCGCTCGGCGATATATGCGTGGCAAAGGGCGTCCTCATCATGAGCGACGAAATCTACGAGCACCTGCTCTACGACGGCGCGAAACACCAGAGCGTCGCGAGCTTTTCGCAGGCGCATTACGACCACACGATTGTCGTTCACGGCTTCGCCAAGGCGTGGAGCATGACGGGCTGGCGGCTGGGCTTCCTCGCCGCGCCCGAGCCGATTGCCAAGGCCATCGACGCGGTGCAAAGCCACAGCACGAGCAACGCCACGAGCTTCGCGCAGAAGGGTGCCGTCGCCGCGCTCACCGGGTCGCAGGAGCACCTGAAGAACTGGGTGCCGGAGTATGATCGGCGGCGGAAATTCGCGTGGCAGAAATTCAACGCGATGCCGGGCGTGTCGTGCGTGAACAGCAAGGGGGCGTTCTACCTGTTCCCGAACATCGCGAAGCTCGGGCTGAAATCGGCGGACTTCTGCGCGCGGCTGCTCGAGCAGGAAAAAGTCGCGGCGGTGCCGGGCATCGCGTTCGGCGCGGACGACTACATCCGCATCAGCTACGCGACCGGCATGGCGAACATCGAGAAGGGGATGGAGCGCATCGAGCGCTTCGTGCGGGCGCTGGGGAAGTGAGCGGCGGCTGGGAAGATCTTTTGTGTTGGGCTGTGGATGATTGTCCGCCGCTGCGGGTCAACTTCGCCGAAGATCTCGCGCAGAGGCGCAGAGAGCGCAGAGGAAATCCTTTTCCAAAAAATCTCCGCGCCCTCTGCGCCTCTGCGCGAGTTTTCGATTTCTGGTTCGGCTGACCGCAACGCGAGGCCCATTCACCGCCCGCGCGCGAAACTCCCCGACTGCCACTCCTTCTCCACCTGTGTTGCCACCAATTGCATTCTCGCCCGCGCGTAGGCCTCGACCACGCGCGGAAATTGCGTCGCCAGAATTCCCGCGAGCACCAGCACGCCGTCTGGCTTGAGCCGATTGACCACGCGTTCGCGCTCGGCGATCAGCAGGTCGAAAATCAGATTCGCGCACACCACATCGTAACGCGTGCGGCTCGCGCGCGGCACCGTGGTCAAATCGCGCTGGGAAATTCGCACCGCGCCCGCCACGCCGTTCAGCCGCGCATTCTCACGCGCGACACGCACCGCCTCGGGATCGAAATCAAACGCCGCGACCGGCGCGTAACCCAGCTTCGCCGCGGAAATCGCCAGAATTCCCGAGCCGGTCCCAATATCGAGAAATGCCCGCGCCGCACCGCCGCGCGGACGCTGCCTCACCAATTGCCGCAGACAAAACGACGTCGTTGCGTGCTGCCCCGTGCCGAAACTCAACCCCGGATCGAGCACCACCTCCGCCCCGCCCGCGCGCGCGCGCCGCGGACTCCAACTCGGACGGATCAACAACGCGCCCCCGATGGCCAGCGGTTTGAAATGTTTCTTCCACGACTCCGCCCAATCCTCGCGCCGCACCGCGCGCACCGCCATCGATTCGTCCCCCGCGCCGGGATCGACGCCCGCCGCGCGCAACGCCGCCAGGCCCGCCGCCAGTTCGCGCTGCTGCTCGCCGAGTACCGCGTCCGTCGCCTCCGTGTAAACCGACACGCGCGTCTCGCCCGTCTCCGAGTTGATGTACACCACGGGCGACGCGCCGCAGACGCGTTCGATCAGCGCCACGACCGGTTCCTCCGCCTCCGCGCGGATGGCGAACATCAATTCATTCAACGGTTTTGATTTCATCGCAAACACACACAAACTTCATCGCGCACAAACAACGCAACGCCGACCACGGAAGCAACCTCAAACCCGTTGCCACACGCGCCCGACGCGTCCGTACTCGGCCCCGTAGCGCCGCCGTCTCGGCGGCTCAGGACGTCCGAACCGCGGCGGGGCGAGCTTTTGCCCAACGCGCCTGCGCGGCTCAGGCACGGTGAATCGGAACCCACGGACTGGCCGACCCCGCGGACTGGTTACGCCGTGAGCCGCCGAGACGGCGGCGCCACGCCCGTGAACCGGAGCGCCGAGCCGGTGCTCGGCGCTCCAGCCGCGGCTCCGGGTGCAATGCGCGCAAAAGATTCCGGGGAATTCCCTCCCCAAAAAAAGTTAGAGCCTCCTCACGTCGGCTCCTACAAAAGGTGGGGCGTACAAGCGCCTCGACTACCGCTTCAGGAAA
This sequence comes from Verrucomicrobiota bacterium, assembly GCA_043757645.1. Lineage (GTDB taxonomy): Bacteria > Verrucomicrobiota > Verrucomicrobiia > Limisphaerales > BJHT01 > BJHT01. The sequence continues at coordinate 757 of JAYVOY010000581.1, read as the reverse complement.
TTAAACACCCCCAGCCGCCCGCCCGGTTCCAGCGAGAACAACACCTTCAATGCCGGCGTGAGCTGCATGTAGAGGGCGCGCGCGCCCATCATCAGCAGGTCATCCTCCTCCGCCGAACGCGTCGTGTGAATCTTCGGCCCGTGCAGCGGATGGCGTTGCAACAGTGTTTCGTAAAGCAGCACCGCGAGGGCGTGCTGGTCGGTTTCGATCGAGGGAAGTTTTTTTCCGGCGACCACTTCCGGCGCGATGTAGCCGGGCGTGCCGAGCACCGTCGGCGGCGCAAGGCTGCGATCAATCCTCAGCGTCTTCAGATCGGGGATCGATTCGTCGGACCGTTGGGGCGCGGGCTTTTCTTCGGCCTTCGCTGGCGTGGGAGGAATTGGCGCGGATGAATTCGCAGCGGCTGGCGTGTCCGAAGAGCGCTTCGTTGGGTCGGGAACCGGCGGGGTGGACGCCGGCTTCGCCGTGTCAACTTTTGGCGCTTCCGGCGCCGGGGCAGCGGGATTTTTTTTGTCCGTTGGTCCGGTGGGCGAACGCGTAAAGAGATTGCCAAACATGGTTGAGCCTTTAACCCGAACTTTGAAGTGGTCGTATGCGAATTTGGCGGCGACATGGCAGGAGCGCGGCGGATGCCCAGCAGTTCGGGCGCGAGCGGGTCGCGCCGCAGAGAGGCGATGTGCGTGAGTTTGCGCGCGTCGCACCACAACCCGTGCCTGAAGGCCAGGGCCTTTTCCAGCGGCAGCAGGTGGTTGTTGGA
>JAYVOY010000580.1:0-3527 GCA_043757645.1 Verrucomicrobiota bacterium | reverse complement strand
CAGCGCACAACCGGTGAACAACCGGTGAACAACCCGTTCCAAAGCCCGCGCGCCGCAATGAATCAGACATTGTGCGAATATAAGAACTCAGCCGTCATCGCAGGCAAACTATCCGGACGAAATCGAACCCATCATGTTTGGAAGCTGGCCGCGCCTCGACGTTGACGTGGGGCGAAATGATCGCCCGGTTTTGTAGGCGCCGAGGTGATAAGGCTCAAACCACAAACAGTCAGAGTCTCCTCACGTCGTCTCCTGCAAGGCCCACGGGCACCCGTGAATGCACCATGGTTTACCGCGCCCCAAACGCCCAGCGGCTGCTGAAGGGCCAGTAAACGAAGAAGGATTTGCCGATCACGTTGTCGCGCGGCAGATCGCCCCAGCCGCGGGAATCGAAGCTGTTCAGCGTGTTGTCGCCCATCGCCATGAGGCGATTGTGGCCGACGGTGAACTCGGAGGTTCCGGTCGGAAACAACGGCGCGAGTCCCGGCCCGGTCGCGTTGTTCACGTGGCCGAAATATTCGTTGGGCTTCGGTGCCGCGGTGCGGTCGAAGTGGTACAGGCGCTCGAATCCCGGCGTGTGCGTGTCGAGCCGCTGGCCGTTGACGACGAGATGATTGTCGTCGCCGAGGCGCAGCTTTTCGTCACCGAGGCCGACGAGGCGCTTAATGTAGAACTGATCCTGCGGCATGTTCGGATGCAGAATGCCGCGCGTCTCGAACACGATGATGTCGCCGCGCGAGGGGCGGCGGAAGTTGTAGGTCATGCGGTCCACGAAGAGATGGTCGCCGCTCTTGACGCGCAGTTTGATGATCTCCTCGCCGGCCTTGAACGACTGGCCGGGGTGAAACCCGGCGCGGCCCGGCAGATTGTCCGGCGGAAACCAAATCGTGTAAGTGCGCGCGCCGACGAGGATGTTCTGCTTCTTGACGAATGGCAGCAGCGTCACGGGTTGCTCGACGTTGAGCAATTCGCCGTCCTCCTCGGCGACCAGTTGATAATAGGAAACGCCGCGAAACCACGAATCGATGAACCGCGCGAACACGCCGGGAATCTCCACGCCGGGTTTGTTGCGCAAGTCCTCGTGCGTGATGCCGTAGAGCGTCGGCTGCATCGAACCGGTGGGGATTTTGAACGGTTGCAAGAAAAACGTGCGGATGCCCATCGCCACCGCGATGGCGACGAGAATCACCTCGACGTTTTCGCGGATCGAGTGGTTCGGATACGGCTTGAGCCATTTGGCGGCGGCTTGTTCGAGGGCCTCCATTTTCGCGAGGAGCGCGGGTTTGTCGGCGCGGGCGGCGAGCGCGGCGGCGAGGTCGTGGATGGCGGTTTCCATGCCCGCGATGGCGGGCGGCGCGAGGATGTCGCGCTGGGAATGGAGCAGTTTCAGCGCGTGTTTGCGCATCTCCGACGCGTGCCGGGCGGTTTGGGAAAGCAGCAGATAAAGAAACATACGCGGCGGCGGCTCAGGCTTTGAGGACTTCGATGAACGCCTCCTGCGGGATGTTGACCGTGCCGAACATTTTCATCTTCTTTTTACCTTCTTTCTGTTTCTCGAGGAGTTTGCGTTTGCGCGAGATGTCGCCGCCGTAGCATTTCGCGGTGACGTCCTTGCGCATCGCGCTGACGGTTTCGCGCGCGATGATTTTGCCGCCAATCGCGGCTTGAATCGCGACGGCGAATTGCTGCGACGGGATCACCTCCTTGAGCTTGGCGGCGAGGGCGCGGCCGCGCGTCTCGGCCTTCGAGCGATGCACCAGGCACGAGAACGCGTCCACCGGCTCGGCGTTCACCATCATGTCCAGCTTCACCATTTCGGATTCCTGATAGCCGGACGGTTCGTAGTCCATCGAGCCGTAGCCGCGCGTGATGCTTTTGATGCGGTCGTGGAAGTCGATGAGGATTTCGTTCAAGGGCAGCCGGCTGGTGATCATCACCCGCCGGGAATCCAGCGTTTCGGTGTGTTCGGCATTGCCGCGTTTTTCGGCGAGCAGCGCCATGATGTCGCCGATGTTTTCGTTCGGGCAAATCACGAACGCCTCGACCATCGGCTCCTCGATTTTCAGGATGTGATTCACCGCGGGCATCAACGCTGGATTGTCCACCTGCTTGATCGAGCCGTCGGTCATCGTCATCTGATAAATGACACTGGGATACGTGGTGATGATGTCCATCCCATACTCGCGGCGCAGCCGTTCCTGCACGATTTCCAAATGCAGCAACCCGAGGAAACCGCAGCGAAAACCGAAGCCGAGCGCCGCCGAGCTTTCGCTCTGAAACGCGAACGCCGAATCGTTCAACTGCAGCTTCGCGAGGTTCACCTTCAAATGCTCGTAATCCGCCGTGTTGATCGGGTAAATCCCGCTGAACACCATCGGATGAATCTCCTTGAAGCCGGGCAATTCCGGCGACGGGTTGCGCGCGTCCGTGATCGTGTCCCCCATCTTCACTTCCTGCGGGCTTTTGATGTTGGCGGTGATGTAGCCGGTTTCGCCGAGTTGAAGTTTGGCGCGCGGGTAGGGCTTGGGATTGAAGCTGCCGACTTCCTTGATCTCCACCGTTTTGCCGGAGTGCAGGAGCTTGACCATCATGCCGGGCCGCAGTTCGCCGTTGAAAACGCGGACGTGCGAGACGACGCCCTTGTAGGTGTCGAAATAACAATCGAACACCAGCGCCTGCATGCTCGGCGCGCCGGTGCCCTTGGGCGCGGGGATGCGATGCACGACAGCCTCGAGAATGTCCTCGATGCCGATGCCCTCCTTGGCGCTGGCGAGCACGGCGAGTTCCTTCGGGATCGCGATGATGTCCTCGAGCTGCTGCAAAGTCTGCGGGACGTTGGCGTGCGGGAGGTCGATTTTGTTGATGACCGGAATGATCGCGAGGTTCTGCTTCATCGCGAGGTGAACGTTCGCGACTGTCTGCGCCTCGACGCCTTGCGCGGCGTCGATGATGAGCAGCGCGCCCTCGCACGCGGACAAGCTGCGCGAAACTTCGTACGTGAAATCCACGTGTCCCGGCGTGTCGATGAGGTTGAGCTCGTATTCCTCCCCGTTTTTCGCGGTGTAGAGCATCGTGACCGGATGCGCCTTGATGGTGATTCCGCGCTCTTTCTCGAGGTCCATCGCGTCGAGCAATTGCTCCTTCATGTCGCGCGTCGCGATGGTGCCGGTGCGATGCAGGAGCCGATCGGACAACGTGGTCTTCCCGTGGTCAATGTGGGCGATGATGCTGAAATTTCGGATGTGCGCGGCGTCCATTACGATTCAGGCGGATAAACGAACAAACCGCGACAGCCAGATGGCCCCCGCGGCGGTTCGACTCACTCCGCAAATTTAATTGCGCGCACGATAGTGGCGTTCCCCCTGAATGAAAGGCCAATCTTGGCGGCGCGGCGAAACCGGGTGCCAATGAGAGGGAAGACACGTTGCGGCTAGCCCGGATAGTTCACATTCCAGCTAAAACCTCAGAAGACCCAATGTTTACAGGCATTTTACGCACAACTGGAAAATGAGCTTCCAACAGTCTGT
>JAYVOY010000579.1:0-3531 GCA_043757645.1 Verrucomicrobiota bacterium | reverse complement strand
AGCGTGATGCGCTGCGGGGTCAGTTCCCAACGATCCAGCACCTTGCGCAGGAGGCCGGTGATTTTTGCGGGCTTGGCGTCGGCGCAGATTTCGGGGTGGAACTTTTTCCCGACCTCGTTCTGGACGACGTAGTATTTGGTGGGCACGCCGTTCTTCTCGGCGACGAGCACGGTCTTGCAATAGTCGTCCTCCTTGAGTCCGTGATTGAGGCAGGTCGCGCGGCCCTTGATCGTGACCACCTTCGGCCCGGTTTCGGGCGTGAGATCGACCGCGAGAGCACTGGGGCCGAACACCGCGCCGCCGAAAATCATCGCCGCGACAAAAAACTTCTTCATACGCTTTTGCAACTGCACCGCTTCCAACTGCGCCCGCCAAACAAACCGGAGATTGTGCCTGTGACACCAACCGCAAGCTTCAGCCGTCGCATCGTCGCACAAGCTGGTGAAAATATCCAAACAAGAACGCCCGCCACGGCGCGACCGGGCGCATCCGCGCACCGCCCCGTAGCGCCGCCGTCCCGGCGGCTCCCGGCGTCCGAACCGCGCCGCCCCGCACTTTGGCCCGCGTGCAGCGCTGGCCGACTGCGGGTGCCGGAAGCCCCAGTTGGGTCGCCCCGCAGACCGCTCACGCCGTGAGCCCCCGGGCCGGCGGCGCACCAAGCCACTGCGCGGTCCGGCCGCTTCGCTCACGCGCGTCAGCCGCACAATTATTAAAGAACTTCCCCCGCGTTCCCGTCCGAGTGGTTGACCCGGGAAAAGATACCCGGTAGCAATCTGCCCCACCAATCTATGATAAAAATAACTGTCCCCCGTTCCCGTCTCTGTGCCCTCCTCGCCGCCGCCGCCGCGCTGGTCCTCGCTGGCAGCGCGCGCGCCGAAGTGAAACCGCCGCCGGGCTTCACCGCCCTGTTCAATGGCAAAGACGTCAGCGGCTGGCGCGGCGGCACCACCTCCGATCATCGCAAGCTCCTCGCGCTGACGCCCGAGGCGCGCGCGGCGCAGATCAAGAAATGGACCGACGCCGACCAGAAAGGCTCGATGATGGAAGTCAACGCGAAGACCGGCAAAGCGCATTGGTACATCGAGGGCGACGAATTGGTGAACGACGGCCACGGGATGTACGCCACGACCGAAAAGGACTACGGCGACTTCGAACTGCTCGTGGAATACAAGACCGTCCCGCTCGCCGACAGCGGCATTTATCTGCGCGGCGTGCCGCAGGTGCAGATTTGGGACCACACCAACGAGAAGGAGTTTAAGAACGGCGCGGAAAAAGGCAGCGGCGGCCTTTGGAATAATAGCAAGGGCGCGCCCGGCAAAGACCCGCTCGTCCTCGCCGACAAACCCTTTGGCGAATGGAATTCCTTCCGCATCAAAATGGTCGGCGACAAAGTCACCGTGCATCTCAACGACAAACTCGTCGTCGATAACGCCAAGCTCGAAAACTACTACGACCGCAAGTTGAGCGTCCCCGAGAAAGGCCCCATCCAACTTCAAACCCACGGCGGCGAAATCCGCTGGCGCAACGTGTTCATCAAGGAATTGAACGCGGAAAAGTAATCGCCCCGCGCGCCTCCGAAACAACACCCTCTCACTGTCACCCCTCATGAAACTACGCCCCCTCCAAACCCTCGCCGCCCTCGCTGCGGCGCTCACCCTCACCGCCCTGCCCGTGCTCGCCGCGGACGACGAACCCGGTTTCGCCTCCGTTTTCAACGGCAAGGATTTCACCGACTGGGATGGGCCGGTGGACAATTACGAAGTGAAAGACGGCGCCATCGTCTGCAAGCCCGGCAAAGGCGGGACGATCTTTACGAAGGAAGAGTTCGCCGACTACATCGTCCGCCTCGAAATCAAGCTGCCCCCCGGCGGCAACAACGGGCTGGCCATTCGTTATCCCGGCAAAGGCGACACCGCCTACGTCGGCATGTGCGAAATCCAAGTGCTCGACGATTCCAGTCCGAAGTACGCCAAGCTCGATCCGCGGCAATACCACGGTTCCGCCTACGGCATGGTCGCCGCCACGCGCGGCCACCAAAAACCCGTCGGCGAATGGAACGTCGAGGAAGTCACCGTCAAAGGCTCAACCCTCAAAGTCGTCCTCAACGGCACCGTCATCCTCGACACCGACCTGAGCAAAATCGATCCCGCCACTTACATGGCCAAATCCAAGCACCCCGGCGTGACCCGCACCACCGGCCACTTCGGCTTCGCCGGCCACAGCGACCCCGTGCAATTCCGCAACATCCGGATCAAGAAGCTGTAAATCCGGCGGGCGCGAAACCAACGTCCCGCAAACAAAACCCCACGCCCCTTGGCCCGCGCGGCCAAGGGGCGTTTTTGTTTTCTGGATGCCGCGGTGTTCTGCGGAGATGAAGCGGTGTCGCTGGTCGCGTGCCGGGCCTCGCGCGGTTCCTCGGGAACTGTGGCGCGCCCAATTACCTCACCGTCTTCAACTCAAACTTCGGCGCGAGTTCCAACTCGAACTCCCGGTAGCGCACCTCGAACGCCCCGCCGCTGTGGAGTTGCAGGCCGATGACGCCGGTGCGCGCGATCTTGGGATCGTCGAGGTCCGCGCAGAGGTGGCCGTTGAGCGCGGTGCGCACGCGCGGGCCGACGGCGAGGACCTCGTAGGTGTTCCACTCATTGCGGCGCACGTGGGCCTCGCCGGATTCCTTCCACAACAAACCGCGCGCGTGTTCCTCGTAAATTTTCCCCCACCAACCCACGCCCACATCGGCCTGACAGCCGCGCATCAGGCCGTCGGGCAGCACGTCGCTGCGGAATTGAATGCCGCTGTTGCCCGCGTCCGGCACGAGTTTCACTTTCACAATCAGCCGGAAATCGCCGAGCAAAAGCTGGCTGCGAATGAATTCATTGCGCTTCAATCCCGGACTCGTGCCGATGAGCTCGCCGTTCTCCACGCGCCACAACGCCGCGTCGCCGTCCCAGTGGCTCAAATCCTTGCCGTTGAAAAACAGCCCCACGGTCTCGGGCGTCGCGGGCAGCGGCACCTGCGCCCGGCCGCGCAAATAGGCCACGAGATCGCGCGCCTCGTCGTTGCCGAGCGCCTGAAGCAAACCCTCGGGCATCATCGACAACTCGCTTTGCCGCAGCGAACGAATGTCCCCGCGCGCCACGATCAGCGTCTCGCCCGGCGTCACGAGCGTCACGGATTGCTCGTCCTGCCGCGCGAGCACGCCGCTGATGCTGCGCTCGTCCTTGGTCTCGAGATTCCACGTGCGGTAATCGTTCGGAATCTCCGCGTTCGGATCGAGAATGTTGTGGAGCAAATAATCCAAATCCGCGCGATTCGAGCCGGTGAGGTCCGGCCCGACCTTGCCGCCGAGGCCGTAGAGTCCGTGGCATTGCCCGCACGTTTTCGCGAAGACCGCGCGACCGCGCGGCGCATCGTCGGGCCGCTCGCTGCGCGCGGTGAGCAGCGTTTTGTAGCGGGCTTGTTCCGCGAGTTTGTCCGCGGTACTCGCGCGCGCCGCGCCCCAGTGACGGTCGAGCGCCGCGTTGATTTCCG
>JAYVOY010000578.1:0-3533 GCA_043757645.1 Verrucomicrobiota bacterium | reverse complement strand
CGAACCGCAATCTTGGCTATCTCTCTACTTGTAGGAGACGAGGTAACGAGACTCTAACTTCTCCGGCGGATAGTCAGAGACTCCTCACGTCGTCTCCTACAAGTAACAGGGTTCTCGTCTTCGTGGATTCGCCGCAGAAGCTCACCGGCCTGGCGACATTGAAGAAGGCGCAGGAACTGCGCGCGTCGCATCTCGGCGGCTGGGACAAGGTGATCGTGCTCGGCTGGAACTTCACGCCCGACATCGGCCAGGTCATCACTGGCCTGAACGACCCGAAGCTGGAGGTGCTCGTCATTCCGCCCGACCTGCTCGACCGCTTGAAGAAGAAAGGCGACAAGCTCAAGCCGGAGGAAGTGCGCTTCTCCTCGCTGCAATACGTGACGGTGAAACCTATTTCGCGGGAGACCAAACCGAGCGGCGAAGTGTTGACGGTGGTGCTGGATAACTACGTGTTGCTCTCGCCCGACGCGCTGAACCTGGAGGCGAAGGACAAGGAGCGATTGCAGGCGGTGGTGAACCGCGATCCGCTGGCGCTGGTGGAGTATTGGAGCGTGGACCCGGATTACGACGGCGAGCTGTTCCGCAGCGTGTGGCAGGATTATCGCGGCAACACGGAGAACGACGATGATCCGTTGCACGTGGTGCGCAAGGCGGAGTTGTCCGGGTTGCCGGTGAAGGCGGGCAAGCGCCGCGTGTGCGTGCGCGTGGTGGACGTGTTCGGCTTCGAGGCGGAAGTGGTGAAGGAGGTTTGAACCACGGATGAACACCAACGGACACGAATGCGGAACGGAGCGCGGCGTTCACGCCGCTTCACGGCGCGACGTTGCGAGGGCATCGGAGAACGGGGTGCTATCAGACGTGCGGGAGTTGAAGCGGCGTGAACGCCGCGCGCCGGCGCGTTCCTCAATCCGGTTGCGTCAGAACGTAAACCTGGCCGGACTTGAATTCGTCGAGGCGGCGGAGCAATTCCGGGGCGAAAGGACGGATGGCCGAAAGACTGTTCGATTTGGAACGCAGAACGACAATGGCGAACGGAAGCGTTTTGGTTTTGTTCTGATGCGGCAGGTTCCTGTCCACCGTCAGGAACACGTCAAATTTTCCCGAGGCGGCAACGAGGGCAAGCAGTTTGCCATTGCTGATGCCCGCCCAGCCAGCCCGCGGCACGGTTTGAATTTCGTGGCCGGGCAATTCGCGCCGCAGACGCGCGTCAACGCATTCATCAAGCAGAATTCGCATTTACGCGGTGGCCAACATTCGCTCACTGGCCTCTTCAAGAAAAGCGATGGCCTGTTCGCGGGTGACGGTAGGGAAACCCTCCAGAAAATCATCCAACGTGTCGCCGCCCTCGAGGTAGTCAATCAGCGTGCGGGCGGGAACACGCGTGCCGGCAAAACAGGGTGTGCCGCTCATGATCTCCGGGTCAATTTTCACAACGGAACTTTTCTTCATGGAAACAGTTAAGCCTAACCCTGCTCGAATGACAATTTCGCAATTCCACCGGCCATGATGCTGCCCCTCGTCAGAGCGTTGTCCACGCGCCTCGCGGCAGAGTGCGCCGGGCTGGAATCCGGCGGCGCGCCGCTGCTGGAAAAGGTTTCTCCGGTCACGGCGGATTTGTTGCGCTGGTGGTTTCAGCGGGATTGCGTGGACGCGCGGGCGGTGAATTTCCACAGCGGCCAGCGGCAGGCGATTCTGCACGCCATTTACGCGCATGAAGTGTTGCAAGCGGGGACGCTGGTGGACCTCTACCAGAAACTCGCCGCGGAGGATTTGCTGACGGCGCGGCGGCTGGAGGAAGTGATGCGCGGCGGGCATCCCAAGTATTGCCTCAAGATGGCGACGGGCACGGGCAAGACGTGGGTGTTGCAGGCGTTGATGTATTGGCAATTGCTCAACGCGGCGCGCGCGCCGGAGGACGCGCGCTTCACGCGAAACTTCCTCGTCGTCGCGCCGGGGCTGATTGTCTATCAGCGGTTGCTGGACGCGTTTCTCGGCAAGGAGCGCGGCGGCCAGCGCGACTTCAGCACGTCGGATTTGGCGCGCTGCGCGGACTTGTTCGTGCCGGAGGCGTATCGCGAGGAAGTGTTCCGGTTTGTGCAAGCGAACGTCTGCCCGAAGGGGGAACTCGGCGTGAAGGTGACGGCGGGCGGACTCATCGGCGTGTGCAACTGGCACGCGCTGGCGGATGCGGGCGAGGAGATCGAAGCCGAGTCGGACGTGGAAACGCCGGGAATCACGCCGGATCCGAAAGACGTGGCCGCGGCGGCGTTGCCGCTCTCGCCGGGGACGAGCGCGGGCAATTCGCTCGAAGTATTGAACCGGCGTTTCGAGCGCGGCGGCGTGCTGAATTATCTGCGCGCACTGCCGAGCCTGCTTTCCTTCAACGACGAGGCGCATCACATCCACGAAGTCCGCAGCGAGGGCGAAATCACGGAGGTCGAGTGGCAGAAAAGTTTGCGGCTTATCGCGGAAGCAAAAGGGCGGCGTTTCATCCAGGTGGATTTCTCGGCCACGCCTTACAACCAGGTCGGCACCGGGCAGCGGGCCAAGGCGGTCTATTTCCCACACATCATCGCGGACTTCGATTTGCGTGCGGCGATGCGCGAGGGCTTGGTGAAGTCCCTCGTGCTGGACAAGCGGCGCGAACTCGGCGCGCTGGCGAACGCGGAGCTGCAATTCAAAGCCGACCGCGATGAACACGGCAACCCGGTGCTGGCGGAAGGCCAGCGCATCATGGTGCGGGCGGGGCTGGCGAAGCTGCTGAAGCTGGAAAAGGAATTCGCCACGCTCGACGCGGCGCGGCATCCGAAGATGCTCGTGGTGTGCGAGGACACGAGCGTGACGCCGCTGGTGGAAAGCTTCCTGCGCGACCTCGGCTTGCATGAGGACGAAATCCTGCGCGTGGACTCGAACCGCAAGGGCGAGCTGTCGGAGGAGGATTGGGGCGTCTTGCGCGAGCGGCTCTTTGACATGGACGCGCACCCGAAACCGCGCGTGGTCATCAGCGTGTTGATGCTGCGCGAGGGTTTCGACGTGAACAACATTTGCGTCATCGTGCCGCTGCGCACGACGGGCGCGAAGATTCTGCTGGAGCAAACGGTCGGGCGCGGCTTGCGCCTGATGTGGCGCGAGCAGGAATTCGAGGATCAGAAGCGCGAGAACCGCGAACTCATCAAGACCGGGCGCGAGCCGAACAGCCTGATTGACGTGTTGAACATCGTGGAGCATCCGGCGTTCGCGGAGTTCTACGAGCAGTTGCGGAAGGAGGGCTACGAGTTCGCGGAGGCGACGCCGGACGATCCCGAAAAGCGGAGCACGGGCGATTTGATTTCCGTCGGGTTGCGCGCGGGCTGGGAGGAATTTGATTTCGCCGTGCCGCTGGTCATGCGCGAGCAGGACGAGGAACTGATCCAGCGACAACTCGACGTGATGACGCTGCCCGCGTTTCCGATGCAGGTCACGCACTTGAAAAAGGAAATCGGCAAGGGCGACGTGTTCCGCTCGCATGACGTGCAGACGGGGACGCAGTTCGG
>JAYVOY010000577.1:0-3536 GCA_043757645.1 Verrucomicrobiota bacterium | reverse complement strand
AGCCGCCGCACGCCCCATTCGGAGTGGAGCCAGCGGAGGGCGCGGGTGAAATTGATTTTTTTCCCGCCGCAGATTTTCACGGTGTCGGCGGCGGCGCGGAGGGCGCGGAGGCGCGCGGGTCCGGCGGCGTGCGTGGTGAGAATGATGAGGGGGGAGAAGTGGCGGCGGAAAATCTCGGCGTCGAGATTCACGCGGCCGGTGCCGGTGACGACGATGCGGAGGTGGAATTCGGCAAGGCCGGAGCGAAGGCGTTGGCGCTGGTATTTCGCGCCGCCGGGGCTGAGTTGGATGTCGGGTTGCGCGTTGATGGTGCCGGCACCGGTCATCACGGCGTCCGCGGTGGCGCGGAGGGCGTAGAGGTGGGCGTGGTCGGCGGCGCTGCCGAAGGAGGTGATGGCGCGGTTGGCGGTGGCGATTTTGGCGTCGGCGGTCATGGCCAGGTTGATGGCGACGACGGGGCGCTGTGCCGGCGCGCGCAAAGATTTCATGGCATCAGGCAGGGCACGATTTGGCGGCTGTGGCGGCGGTAGAATTTGAAATCGGTGTCGGTGGTTACGACCACGGGATCAGGGAGGGTTTCACTCATGCGCACGAGGCAGGCGTCGGCCAGGCTCATGGGGACGTCGGCGTATTTGTCCTTCAGGTCGAGCACTGGTTGGACCTCGTCCCGCAAACCGTAGGCAACCCGCAGGCGCCCGTCGCGCAGCAGGCGGCACAAGCGCTCGGCGTCCGGTCGGGCCAGCAGGAAAAGTGTTTCCACGACCACGGCTTCGCAGGTGAGCCACGGCAACGGCAGATCGGCGACCGCGGTCCGAGCCCAGCGATGATGCTGGTCGCGCGGGTCAAGCAGGGCCACGAGCGCGCTGCTATCGATAATCACGCTTTGCGGCACGGTAGTGGGCGCGGATGATTTCGGGCAGGCGCTTTTTGTCGCGGGCGGCGTTGCGCTTGGGGCCGGTCACGGGCTGGCGGTCGATGTCCGCGAGGATGTCGGCGAGCGGGTGTTCCTGGGCGGCGGGCGGCGTGGCGGCAAGCCGCTCGCGCACGAGGTCGGATTTGGAAATCCGGCGGGATTGTGATTCCCGTTCAAGCCGTTGCGCGAGCAGGTCAGGCAGGCGGATGGTCAAGGTTTTCACGGGCGAGTTGTAAGACAATGGTGGCAGGGGTGCAAGACAAGGGTTTTCCTTTCGCTGATCGGTCTTCTCCTTTTTCAAACCAGCAGCATCGCGTCGCCGTAGCTGAAGAAGCGGTAGCGTTCGCGGACGGCGTCGGCGTAGGCGGCGAGAATGAGTTCGCGGCCGCGCATTTCACCGGGCGCGGCGAAGGCGGAGACGAGCATGAGGAGCGTGGATTGCGGGAGATGAAAATTGGTGAGAAGGGCATCGACGATTTGGAAGCGCGCGGGCGGGTGGAGGAAAAGTTTGGTGCGGCCACGGCCCGCGATGAGCGCGCCGTGGTTTTCCGCGGCGACGCTTTCGAGGACGCGCGTGGTGGTGGTGCCGATGGCGAAGACGCGGCGGCCCGCGGCGCGGGTGCGGGCGATGAGTTCGGCGGTGGCGGGCGGGAGTTCGTAGCGTTCCTCGTGCATGACGTGTTCGCCGAGGGTGGTGGCTTTCATCGGCGCGAAGGTGCCGAGGCCGACGTGCAGCGTAACGAAGCCGGGGTGCGCGCCGGCGGCGCGGAGTTGCGCGAGGAGTCGCGGCGTGAAGTGGAGTCCCGCGGTGGGCGCGGCGACGGAGCCGGGGGCTTGCGCGAAGATGGTTTGGTAACGCTCGCGGTCGCCGGGCGTCGCTTGGTGCGGCGCGCGTTCGATGTAGGGCGGGAGCGGGGTTTCGCCGATTTTTTCGAGCGCGTCGAAAATATTTTCGGAACCGGAGAAGCGCAGGCGGCAGTGGCCGTCGGTGTTTTTTTCGAGGACGACGGCGGTTAATTCGGTGGCGTTACCGCGCGTGTCGGTGAGTTGAATTTCCGTGCTGGCGCGCACGCGTTTGCCAGGGCGGAGCAGCGCCCACCAATCGTTCGGCGCGTTTTCTTCGACGAGGAGCATTTCGATCTGGCCGCCGCTGCCGGATTTTTTCCCCCACAGGCGCGCGGGAATCACGCGCGAGTCGTTGAAGATGAGGGCGTCGCCGGGCGCGATGAATTGCCGCAGGTCGGCGAAGCGGCGGTGTTCCCAGCGGGCGGCGCGGCGATGGACGACGAGGAGGCGCGAGGCGTCGCGTTCGGCGGCGGGTTGCTGGGCGATCAGTTCCGACGGCAGCGGGTAGTCGAAGGCGGCGGGGCGCAGGTCTTTTCCGGTCTCGTTCACGTGCGGGCGAGGGTAGCAGGCGGTTTCGCGGAGGCGAGCCTGCGTTCGGCGAGTACTTTAATGCCCGGGCAATTCTCCTCGTAACTCCCTGAATTTCAGAACACCCCAAAAATTGTTAACAACTTCTACCGCTAAAGTTTTCAAACTGATTGACGATGTAGAAGTAAAATGGCACAAAGTGGCAAGAAATGGCAAGCGGTGGCGCAGGTTCAAAACGCAGTCTTTGGTCATGGTCTCCGGCGAAAATAATGCGGTGAGCAGTGCGGTCTTCAATTTCCGCTACCAACACGGGGTTGATGAGAAGAGGCGCGCCCAAGTACCGAAGCCTTGGAGGCCGCTGGATCTCAAAACCGAATTCACGCTGATCCTCTGGAACAAGGGTGCGCACGGCCCGTGTCTGCGGGTGTTGCCGCGGGCGCAATACGACAAGCTGCTCGCGCAAATCGAGGCGATGAGCCCGAGCGATCCGCTCAAGGCGACGCGCAAGCGGATGATCGGCTCGTGGTCCACGCAGGTGACGTTCGACACGACGGGGCGCATTTGCATCCCCGAGGAGTTGGCGAACGAGGCGAAGATTTTTCCCGGCGACGAAGTGAAGTTCGTGGGCCTGATCAACCTTTTTGAAATTTGGAATCTGGAACGCTTCAACGCGGTGGATGCGGATGAGAAGAAGCAAGCGGCGGAGGTGTACCGTGACCTCGAGTGATTATGGGACTCATCAACTTACTCACAGTCGGTCGCAGCCTGAGCGGCGTGTCGCACGGCGGCGGGCACTACAAATTGGCGTCGGCCAATCTGCTGCCGAATTTCAGCGCGGGCCGCGCGGTGACTCGCGGTGCGACGGCGGTGACCGCGGCGGCCGCGCCCGAGAAACGACCGGAACCCGCGCCGCAGAAAGCGCCGCCCGCGAGTGCGCCGCAGACGCGCGACGGCGCGCAGCCGGAATTGAAATTGACGTCACCGGCGCCCGTAACGGCCGGCACTGCGAGCGTCGCTGACGCGGCTGTGACAAAGAGCGTACCAGCACCGGTGACAGCACGGGCGACGGCACCCGCGGGCGCGCAATCGAAATTCACGCTGGGCCGTTGGGTGCGCCTGCTGGTGAACCGCTGACGCATTGAGTGGCCAGGCAAGCGCATGAACCGTGAGCGATTTCATCCACAGCCCGGTGATGGTGGCGGAAGTGCTCGCGGGGCTAAACCCGCGGGACGGCGGCTGCTACGTGGAC
>JAYVOY010000576.1:0-3539 GCA_043757645.1 Verrucomicrobiota bacterium | reverse complement strand
CTCGTTTGCCAGCGCCACGCAATACGCCACCAACTTTTCAAAGTGGAAGTTGTTCTTTGCCTCCTTAAATTCGACATGCTCGCCCTCCGAGCGGGTGGTCAGCAATGCGTTGAGTTCGGCGACAGTCATAGTTTTGCGGCAGGATGCCCGGTTTCTCCGGCGGTTGCGAGTCCCACCTGCCCCGACAGCAGACGCGGCGGCAGCAGGTCGCGGGTCAATTCATCAATGGCCGCATCAATCGCCTCGGGCGGCAACTTTTCAGCCTTTAGCATTGAGCCTTTAGCCTTTCCCCTTCCGGCGGGCTGCTCGACGAGTTGGTCTGCGGTGGAGACGTGGCGCATGGTATCGTTACTATTGGTAGCCCGTCGCTGTCCAGTTCGCTCCGTGAAGCGCAGCGGGTGCTTGCGGACCAAGTTCATGGAGAAACTGGCAAGCAACCGTGTTGCCGTGTTGCGCGTTGCCGCCTCGAAGCTCCGCTCCAATCTGGTGGGACATCGCCCGGGGAATGCTTGCGACGGAAGACACCACCAACACTTCCTTTGCTCGCGTGAGCGCAACGTAGAATACGCGACGTTGCTCCTGAAGGTGAGCAGCTCGCTCGGCTGGCGGAAGATCATTGTCCACAAATGGAATCAGGCCGTGAATGCAGCCGACAATAATGGTGACTCGACTAGTCAAGCCCTTCGATTTGTGAAGGCTCATTATCCTTACGAAATCACCTTCGGCTGGCATTTCTGGCTGAGTGATTTCTGTCCGAAGCAGGTCAAGTAAGCCTTGAGCATCCTCAACGTCATCGACCTTGCCGGTTACCAGTTCGCGAATCGGGTCAGCCCACGCATTACCAGCCGGGAACAGGTCAGCGAACAGGTCAGTGACGCTTAATTGATTGAGACGGTTCACCTCGGCCTGCAAATCCTGGTATCGGGCGGTCAGTTGATTTACGCCGCCCAACGGAAGCTGGCCTGCCGCAACTTGAGCCAGCACTTCGGCTGGCGCACGGTCGTGCTCCTCGCAGTAGTCACGCAATGTCACATACTGACCTCGACGCCAAGAAGGGCTGTCAATCCCAAGCCAGTATCGCAGTGCGACACGGTCATCAGGATTGCTCAGAAGTTGCAGCTTCGTCATTGCTACTTGGGCCGCATCGGGCTCAAGCAACTTGTCATTGTAAAAACTGTGCGCAGTAATTCCGAATCCCGGCGCAGCCAAACGACTCTTGATTTCATTGGCGATTAGCCTGCGCGGTGAAAGCACAAGAATGTCTTTCGCAGTGAAGCCACGCTGTGTCACCAAATGCTGAATGAAACCTGCAATGCCATCCGCCTCTGCGTTCAATGTCGGCCACTGAACCACACGAACCGTGGCAGGACCTGGTTGTGGTTGCAGCGGGACAAGTCGGTGGTCCGCCCCCGGTGGATAATTGCCCCGAATTACGTTGTCCGACACGGTGACAATTAGTTCTCGGCAGCGGCGGCATTCGTCGAGTTCGTGGTCCTCGACGTTTGGGTGGCGATTGCTGAAATCTTCGATGCCTTCCGGGTGAGCGTATCTGAAACGGTAGATGGACTGGTCCACGTCTCCGACGATGGAGAGTTGTTTTCCGGCTGAAAGAACGTCTATGAGTTCCTGCTCCGCGCGGTTTAAGTCTTGATACTCGTCCACCACGATGTGGTCGAAAAGTTGGAGAGCCGGACTTGCCGGATTGTCTCGAAGGTAACGCAAAGCCTCGGGGACAAGCTCGCCAATCAGCATCCCGCGATGGAAACGCAACCAAGCGGTGAGCAGGTGATGAAACTGAACATCAAGTGCATCAACCGGCCAGCCCGGCTGTTCATGTTGCAAACGCGCCCAATCTGCCTCGAACGCGCGTATTCGTTTCGTCATGTCCCGCTTTGCGCCAAAGTTACCAAGCGGTTGGAGGTCTGCGAGCAACGGCTCGACCTCGTAACCGTAGATTCCCCGGTTGTTGAATGTAATCAACCCTCGCGGCACACGGCCGAGCAGGGCGAATACATCGTTTCGGAGAAGAAGTTGGAAGCAATACGAATGAACTGTTCCTGCAAAAATGTTTTCGCAGCCCGGCACACCCATGTCTTGAAGCTCTCCTTCGAGGTCGCGAGCTGCCGTGCGCGTAAAAGTGACGGCAAGTATGCGCTCAGGGTCAACGCCACCGACTTCGATGAGGCGTGCAATGCGACGTTTCATCGCAAAGCTCTTCCCCGTGCCAGGGCCAGCCATCACTCGAATTCGTGGCGCGGCTGAAGCGGCGATTTTCAGATGCGTTCCGGTGAGGTCTGTGTTCCAGCTCATAATTGAAAAGAGATTTGCCCCGACAGCAGACGCGGCAGTCCCGCAGTTGCGGGATCGCGCGTCCGGCGGAGGTTTTGGATTTGCGCTTCAAGCATCGTGATTCGGCCCAGCGCGGCGGCGGCAAATGGCGTGACGCGATTCTCCAACGTGTCGGTGCGGCTGTCCTTTTCCGATGGAGCGATCCTGTGCATGATTGCCGGGCGAGGATACCAACGAGTTTCCATTCCAACAAGCACCGCCTCCAGAGCGAGCGTGGAATCCGAACGTGTCGCCCTTTCAGGGCTTGGGGAATCTGGTGGGCGCTGAACCCAGGGCGTTGCCCTGGGCTATCATCTGCCGGGCTTTCAGCCCTTTCGCGTGGTTTGCGTGGTTCGCGGTTTCCTTTGCGACTCCGCGTCTTGGCGTCTTGGCGTTGAAATGTTTTCGGCGAGTCGCCGAACACGGCTGGCGAAACGCCCGCGCTACCTCACGGCCAGGATTCCAGTTTCAATCCGTTGACGCGCTGGAATTCCTGCGTGTTGTTCGTCACCAGCGTCAAACCGCTGGCGAAAGCTTGGCCGGCGATCAGCAAATCGTAAGGGCCAATCGGCTGGCCTTTTTAACCGGCGGCAGTTGACCTTGCTGCGGACGTTCAAATGCGGGGTCGGTGATGCGGATGGAATCGAAGAAACCTTCCGGCCAGGTTTTCGGCTTGGCCGGTTCTAACACAACCGATTCGCCGTCTTGGCGGACGAACACGATTTTCGGCAGGTGGACGCTCTTGGGCAGGCGGACGGTTTGGCAATCGCCTTCGAGGATGACAGTGGCTGTTTCCATATTCGTGTTCGTTCGATGTTGCACCTACGGTCTCCAAGCTACCACGTTTCACGCCTTCGCGTAAAGCTCGCTTCCTTTCTCCGCAAACTCGCGGCTCTTTTCTTCCATTCCCTTTTGCATCGGGCGAGGTCGCCCACTGCGGTAGGCGGGCCGCCCGCGCTACCTCATCCTTTGCGGCGCTTGGTCTGGAGGTTCACCACCGGGTGGCCGGAATGTTTCTGGCGCTCGCGCGCCTCGGCAAAGAGGCGGTCAACGTCATGTCCGTAGGCGGCGGAGAGCGTGTCCTTGATGCGCCAGATTTCCTGGAGCACCACGTCGCCGGTCGGCTTGGCGGTTTGAATGTCAGTCGTTTTGCTCATAAGTGATACCCATCAGTTCGTCCGGCGTGCATAGCACGGGCAGCGTGTAGCCGG
>JAYVOY010000575.1:0-3539 GCA_043757645.1 Verrucomicrobiota bacterium | reverse complement strand
TGCTGGCGATGCTGGCGCTGGACCTCGGCGTCTTCCATCGCAAGTCGCATGTCGTCTCGGTCCGCGAAGCCATCGCCTGGACGGTCGCGTGGATCACGCTCGCGCTGCTGTTCAATCTCGGCGTGTGGCATTTCGCGGGGGCGCAGAAGGCGCTGGAGTTCACCACCGGCTACCTCATCGAGTATTCGTTGAGCGTGGACAACATTTTCGTCTTCGCGCTGCTGTTCTCGTATTTCGCCGTGCCGCCGAAGTTCCAGCACCGGGTGCTGTTCTGGGGCATCCTGGGCGCGCTGGTCTTGCGGGCCATCATGATCGGGGCGGGCACGGTGCTCATCGCGAAGTTCGCTTGGATCATCTACGTGTTCGGCGCATTCCTCATTCTGACCGGCATCAAGATGATCGTGAAACGCGAGGAGGAGATTCATCCCGAGCGCAACCCGGTCGTGAAGTGGTTCAAGAAACTCATGCCGGTGACCAGTGATTATCGCGAGGACAAATTCTTCGTGCGCGAAAACGGCATCCGCCTGGCCACGCCGCTGTTCGTGGTGCTGTTGCTGGTCGAAGTCTCCGACGTGATTTTCGCCGTGGATTCCATCCCGGCCATCTTCGCGGTCACGACCGACCCGTTCCTCGTCTATACGTCGAACGTATTCGCCATCCTCGGCCTGCGCTCGCTCTACTTCGCGCTCGCGGGCGTGATGGACAAGTTCCATTACCTCAAGATCGGCCTGGGCGTGGTGTTGACGTTCGTCGGCGTGAAGATGCTGCTGGCGCACACGGCGTGGAAGATTGACACGCTGGTGTCGCTGGGCGTGATCGTGTTCACCCTGGCCGCGTCGGTGGTGATGTCGCTGCTACGACCGAAGAAGACGGTCCTCCCTGCCGTGTTTCCCAAAGCGGAGAATTGAACATGGAAATCCTCGACGCCATCCGCGCCAACCTACTGTCGCCCGCCGTGCTGTTCTTCGCGCTCGGCCTCATTGCCGCGCTGATGAAGAGCGACCTCAAGTTTCCCGAGCCGCTTTACGTGGCGCTGACGATTTACCTGCTCGTGGCCATCGGCTTCAAAGGCGGCGTGGCCATCGCTGGGGCCGGCATCGCCAAGGTCTGGTTGCCGGCGCTCGCGGCCCTGGGGCTCGGCGCCTTGATTCCGCTGTGGACCTATCCGCTGCTGCGTTTCGGTGGAAAATTTTCCGCCGTGGACTCCGCCGCCATCGCGGCGCATTACGGCTCGGTCAGCGCGGTCACCTTCATCGCCGCAACGAATTATCTGAAAGCCGTCAACCAACCTTACGAGGACTACGCCACGGCATTTCTCGCCGTGATGGAATCGCCCGCCATCCTCGTGGGCGTGGTGCTGGGCAAGCTTGCCACGAAGACGGAGGGCGGAGGACCTGGCGTGTCGCTCAATAAAGCAATGCACGAGGCGCTCTTCGGACGCAGCATCTTCCTGCTCGTCGGCGCGCTCATCGTTGGCGCGTTGTGCGGCAAGCCGGGCATGGAAAAAGTGGAGGCGTTCTTCGTCACACCGTTTCAGGGCGTGCTCGCGCTCTTCCTGCTGGAAATGGGCATGGTCGCCGGGCGTCGGCTGGAGGATCTGAAAAAGGTCGGGCTATTCCTGCTTGGCTTCGGAGTGTTTGTGCCATTGGTCAATGGCGCGCTCGGGGTTTATCTCGGCAAGCTCGTCGGGCTTGAACTCGGCGGGGCGACTTTGCTCGGCGTTTTGGCCGCGAGCGCGTCTTACATTGCCGCTCCGGTCGCCATCCGCATCTCACTGCCCGAGGCGAATCCGACGCTTTACCTCACGTCATCGCTCGCCATCACGTTTCCGTTCAACATTACGCTGGGCATCCCGATTTACCTGGAGATCGCCCGCCACCTCTACTCTTGAAGCCATGAACACACACCCGATGAAACTGGTCACCATCGTCTGCGAAACCCACGCGCGGGAGGCGGTAACGAAACTGCTCCGCGCAGTTGGCGCGCACGGCCACACACTCTTCGCGGTGGAAGGCGACGGTTCGCAGGGCAAACGTCCGGGGGACATCCCCGAATTTGGGAACATCCAGATCGAAGTCGTCGTGTCACCGGCAGTCGCAGAAACATTGCTGGCGCGGCTCGAAAAGGAATTCTTTCCCCGCTATGCGATGATCGCTTTCGAGTGCGAGGTGCGGGTGTTGCGAAAGGAAAAATTCTAACCGGACTTGGTGCGTGGCCCGCTCATCGCGGATTCAACGTAATGGCGGATGCTCTACGGCCCGACCCCGGTTGACAGGGCCAGACTTCGGCTCGCGCACGTGAGGCTTGGTCGAGCGGACACTTGGATTCGGTGACGCGAGTGTTGTTGGGCGAGCAGGCGGTTTCGATTTAAAACATTTGAACGAGTTTGCAGAAAGTTTTTCAAAGTGCTGAGCCTTGAAAACATTTTGCCCGAATTGAAAACTGTTTTGCCCAAACGCCACCATCGTTGGCATTCCACCGATGGAAGACTTCTACCTCGGCAGCGCGGCCCTCTCCCGGCCTGCGGCCACCCTCCCCCATCGGATGGGAGAGGGGTTGGAGGTGAGGGTGCAAGCTGAACTTCCCCGAGATCGTGGACCTCGCGCTGCCGGCGGAAGGCGTCTTCAACAACCTCATCTTCGTGAGCATCCGCAAGACCTACCCGACGCAAGCCTACAAAGTCCTTGCGGACGGCCACCCATGCACGGTCTCTGGGCTTATGGCAGATGATGTTCACCAAATCCCTCGTGGTGGTGGACGCCGACGTGGACGTTCACAACACCAGCGAAGTCCTCTTCCACCTCTGTGTCGATGGGATCCGATTCGCCGCCGAGCAGATATACGGCAAGCAGCCCAGTGTCGTGATTCGAGGATGACTTGGATGGCGGAGGGATCATTTCAACCAGACAACCTTGATTTCCTTTTCCAACGCCTTGAACTCCGGGTCGCCGGTGACGAGTTCGGCTTTCTTGTCCTTCGCCAGTGCGGCGGCGAAGGCGTCGGCCAGACTGATTTTGAAGCGGGCTTTGAAATCGGCGGCGGTGTCAGCCAGCGCGCGGGTTGTGGAATGAAAATCAATCGGCAGGCCCTGGAGGATTTTCGCGGCCTCCTCCCACGCGGCCGCGCCGTCTTTTTTCACAATGGAGTATTTGACCTCAGCGTAGTTTACGTCGGTCATGTGCAGCGGGCTGTCCTTCTTGCCGGCGGACACGAGCAGGTTTTCCATCGCTCCCGCGCCCGGCTCGTCGCGGAAGTAGGCGATGAGCGCGAAGCTGTCGAGCACCTTAGCGGGCATGACGTTCCTCCAGTTCCCGTTCCTGTTTTTTGTGCTCGGCCCATTCCTCGGCCAGCGGCTTGTCGCCGGGCTTGCGCTTGAGGATGCCGCGCCCATGCCTGATGAGCGCTGCGGTCACCGGCTTGAGGAGGATACCTTCGGCCGTGGCCTGAACCACAGCCTTCGTGCCGTCCTCAATGTGGAATTGTTTGCGAAGCCATGCCGGGATGACGACTTGGCCTTTCGTGGTGAACCAAACGGAATC
>JAYVOY010000574.1:0-3540 GCA_043757645.1 Verrucomicrobiota bacterium | reverse complement strand
TTCCGGGTGCATATCGAGACGGATGAGGATGGGGTTTTCGTGGCGGAGTGTCCCAGCCTTCCCGGCTGCGTTTCCCAAGGCGACACCCGGCCGGAAGCGCTCGCCAACATCAAGGATGCCATCGCCGGTTATCTGGCGAGCTTGGCCAAACACGGCGAGGCGGTCCCGCTCCCCATGAGTGAAGAGGTCG
This sequence comes from Verrucomicrobiota bacterium, assembly GCA_043757645.1. Taxonomy (GTDB): domain Bacteria; phylum Verrucomicrobiota; class Verrucomicrobiia; order Limisphaerales; family BJHT01; genus BJHT01. The sequence continues at coordinate 3,350 of JAYVOY010000574.1, read as the reverse complement.
TGGAGGTGCCCGCGTGAGTCGGCTGCCGGTCTGTTCCGGCGCGGAGGCGGTGCGGGCGTTTCGGCAGTTGGGCTACGTCGTGGATCATCAGACCGGAAGCCATATCATTTTGCGGCACGAGTCCCAGCGGCGGTTGACCGTGCCCAATCATCGCGAGCTGGCGAAAGGAACCTTACGGGCTTTGATCCGCGAGGCCGGTTTGACCAAGGAACAGTTTGCCGCGTTGCTGCGCTGAACGCGCTCGGTCATTTCACCCCCACGCACACCACCTCCCCGCGCGCGTTGCGGCAGTAGATGCGGCCGTTGGCGAGCACGGGGACGGTCCAGCATTTGCCGCCGAGCACCTGCGCGCGGGCGGTGGGCGTGAAGCCCGCGGGACTCGCGGGCGCGACGAGCAGTTCGCCGCGGTCGCTCATCACAATCAGTTTGCCATCCGCCGCCGTCACCGCGCCGGAGCCGAGGCCTTTCTGCGCCCATTTCTCCGCGCCCGTCGCGAACTCGACGCACTTGAGCACGGCCTTGTCCGTCGAGTCGCCGTCGCTGCCGTAGAGATGGCCGCCGAGCAACACGGCGGGGTTCATCTGCGTGCGCAGCGTCTTCGACTTCCACACGGTCTCGGGATCGCCGCTGCCGCCGAGGCGCACGACGCAGCCGCCTTTGCCGTAACCGCTCGAGAGAAAAACCTGCTCGCCGGACACCACGGGGTCGGCGGCGTTGACGCCGTATTCGGTGAGCCAGCGCACGCGCCACACGGGCTTGCCGGTGCGGAGATTCACGGCGAGGAACGCGCTCTCGTTGCTCAACAGCGCGAGCCAGTCAGCGCCGCGCTTCAGCGGCAGCGGGGTCGAGTAGCCCGCGTTGTTGTCCGCGGATTGCCACACGATCGCGCCGGAATTTTTATCGAGTGCGAGTCCGGCCTCGCCGACGTTGAGCACGAGCAGTTTTTCAAACACGAGCGGCGAACCGGTGAAACCCCAGCCGGGCACGCGAATATCGGCCTCCTTCGCCACATTTTTCGTCCACAAAATTTTCCCCGTGTCCGCCGCGAACGCGAAGACGTCGCCCCAGCGGCTGATCGTGTAAACGCGGTTGCCCTCGACCGTCGGCGTCGAGCCGGTGCCGCCCTCGAAATATTTGTCGCCGAGATCCGCGACGTAACTGTGCTTCCAAATCACCGCGCCATTCGCCGCGTCGAGGCACCACACGGTGTCGTTGTTTTGTGCGTTGCCCTGCGTGAACGCGCGTCCGCCCGCGACGGCGAACGAGGAAAAACCAATGCCCACGCGGGCCTTCCACAACACGGGCGGGCCGTCCTTGGGCCACTCGGAGAGCCAGCCGGTTTCGGCGGAAATGCCGTTGCGATTCGGCCCGCGCCAGTGCGGCCAGTCGTCGGCGCGCAAGGGGGTGGGCAAAAAAAAGGTCAGTGAAATCAAGGCGAGCAACACGAGCCGCACGATGAAATCAAGTCGCCGCGTAGCGCAGACTTCCAAGTCTGCTGTGTCGCCGACTTCCAGTCGGCCGTCCGCCCGTCGAATCCCGAGTGCTGGAAATGTTCGGCGCGCCGCAGGCTGGAAGCCCTGCGACACAGCAGACTTGGAAGTCTGCGCCACGGCGGCCGCGTGCCGGTTGCAATTCACCAATAGGATCATGCCGAAAAGGTTGGTGCGCGCGCGCCAGAACGCCAGACTTTCCTTGCCCAACCTTCCGCGCCTGCGGAACAGTCGCGCGTCACCGATTTCAAAAAACGTCCCGCCGTGAACTCAAACGAAAACCCACCATGCGCCCGCACCCCTTCAACGCGCTGCTCCTCGGCGCCATCTTCGCCATGCTGACCCATTCATCTCCCGCCGCCGAAGCCGCCCCGCGCGTGCGCGAGTTGCGCGTCGAGCAACGTGAGTTCGGCAAAATGCCCGATGGCCGCGTCATCGAGGTCTTCACGTTGCACAATGCCAACGGACTCGCCGCGCGGGTGATGACGCACGGCGCGACGTTGATCGGCGTCGAGACGCCGGATCGCGCGGGGAATTTCGCGAACATCACTTTGTTCCTCGACACGTTCGCGGATTACCTCGCGGGGCATCCGGTCTTTGGCTCGGTCGTCGGGCGGTACGCGAACCGCATCGCCGGCGCGAAGTTCACCATCGACGGCGTCACGCACGCCGTGACGCTGAACGCCGCGCCGCATCACATTCACGGCGGCAACCAGGGTTTTCACAAACGCGTGTGGACCGCGCGCCCGCTGCGCGAGGCCGACAGCGCGGGCGTGGAATTGACTCTGACCGCCGCGGACGGCGAGGAGGGCTTTCCCGGAAAATTGTCGGCGAAGGTTGTCTATCGCCTCACCAATCGCGACGAGTTGTTCATGGAATACAGCGCGACCACCGACCAGCCGACGCACGTGAATCTCACGAATCACGCCTACTGGAATCTCGCCGGCGCCGGCAGTGGCGACGCGCTCGGTCATCGCCTCACGATTCACGCCGACCAGTATCTGCCCGCCGATGACAAAAAAATTCCGACGGGTGAACTCGCCTCCGTGCGCGGCACGCCGATGGATTTCACCACGCCGCACCCGCTCGGTGAACGCATCGCGCAGGTCGCGGGCGGCGGCTACGATCATTGCTACGTGGTGAACCGGAAGGCTGGCGAAACCCTCGTCCCCGCCGCGCGCGTCGAGGATCCGAAATCCGGCCGCGCGATGGAGGTCTTCACCACCGAACCCGGCGTGCAACTCTACGCCGCCAATCACGTCAGCGAGAAACTCAAGGGCGCGGGAAAACCCTACGGCAAACACCACGCGATTTGTCTCGAGGCGCAGAAATTCCCGAACTCGCCGAACCAGCCGAATTTCCCCAGCTCACTCCTGCGCCCCGGCGAAACGTATCGGCAGGTGACGATGCACAAGTTCAGCGTGGCCAAGTGATCCTTGTAGGAGTCGAGGTTACGAGACTCTAACCTTCTCTGTTCGCGAAAGAGGTCAGAGCCTCCTCACGTCGGCTCCTACAAGTCGATTGTAGGAGTCGAGGTTACGAGACTCTAACTTTCTCTGTTCGCGAAAGAGGTCGGTGCCTCCTCACGTCGGCTCCTACAAGTTAGAAGGGTGGGCGCACCAAGTTTCCGGCGTCGGGATGACGCGCGGCGGAATATATCTTCCAAAACTTTGGCCAAAATCCTTCCTCGAGCGGATGCAGCTTCGGGTAACCAGGCACGACACAGCCGGTGAACGGCCACTGCATCGGGTCCGTCACGAGTTCCGCCCGCACCGGATTCGCGCCGATGTAAAAACAGGTTGCGACGAACGCGCCCCGCTTGCGTTCTTCTTCGCGGAGGACGTTGTCTTCGGCCTGCGG
>JAYVOY010000573.1:0-3551 GCA_043757645.1 Verrucomicrobiota bacterium | reverse complement strand
CCGCCATCTACACGTCGCTCGGGTGCAAGTTCAAGTGCGACTTCTGCATGATTAACATCGTCAATCGCGCCGACAACGCCGACACGATTGTCTCCGCTGATTCGCCGAATATGCGCTTCTGGTCGCCGGGATTCATCGCCGGTGAATTCGACAAGCTTGCCGAGATGGGTGTGGAAACCATCCGTATCTCGGACGAAATGTTCTTCCTCAACAAGAACTACTTCGAGCCACTCCTCAAAACCATCGTCGAGCGCGGCCACAAATTCCGCATGTGGTCCTACTCGCGCATCGATACCGTTCGCCCCGCCTACCTTGATCTCTTCCGCCAGGCCGGCATCGGCTGGCTCGCCCTCGGCATCGAGGCCGCGAGTCAGGTAATCCGCCGCGAAGTCTCCAAAGGTTCCTTCCAGGAAGTTAACATCCGCGAAGTCACCCGCGTCATTCAGGACCACGGCATCAACATCATCTCGAACTACATCTTCGGTTTCCCCGATGACACCCACGAGACGATGCAACAAACCCTCGACCTCGCGCTCGAACTCAACACGGAGATGGCCAATATCTATCCCTGCCAAGCTCTACCCGGCAGCCCGCTCTATCATCTGGCCAGGAGTCAGGGCTGGGCACTGCCGGATTCCTACGCTGGCTATGCCTTCCTATCCTACGAAAGCCAGCCCCTGCCCACGCGGCACTGCTCCGCCGCCGAAGTCCTGAAATTCCGCGACGAGGCGTGGCAGAAATACTTCTCCAACCCCGCCTATCTCGCCCTCGTCGAACGCAAGTTCGGACTGACTCAACGCCAGAACGTCGAGGAAATGGCCGGCATCAAACTCCGCCGCAAGCTACTCGGGAACTAAGCCCCCTGCCCTGCCTTGCTCGACGCCGACAACCCACGGCAATAACCACTCCCCAGTTATCTCATGGCCGACCTCAGCGTCATCATCGTCTCCCATGACAAACCGCGCTTCATCCGCGAAGCGCTGAAGAGTGTCCTCGACCAGACCCACCAGAATTGGCAGGCCATCCTAGTCGATAGCGGAGTCCTCCTGAACCAAGGTTACTTCAAGGAATACACCGACCCACGCCTCCAAATCATCCCCTCCGGTGAAACTCGCGCACTAGCCCAGACAAAAAACATGGCGTCGTGGTGTTTCAATAATGTCCTCCGCTCGGGAGTTCTCACCGGCGAACTCATTCTCTACCTCTGCGACGACGACCTACTCTACCCCGAAGCTTTCTCAACCTTCTGGAATTTCTACACCGCCAACGACCGCAAACCCCAGGCGATGTATGCCTCGCAAGACATCGGCGTCGTCGCAGGCGATGGCCCCACGCAAATCATCGGCCACCGCCGCGCCGACCGACCCGCCGGCAAATTCTGTCGCGGTCGCCGCTTGGATTGTCAGGTCGATTACCTTCAGTTCTGCCACTCCGCCGCGATTCTCGACGACTATCGCAAAGTCTATAAGACCGACGAAATCCATTCCGAGGACCAACGCGACGGCTATCACGCGGACGGCATTTTCATGGAACGCATCGGCGCGCTCACGAAGGTCTTCAACATCGACAAAGTCACCAGCCTCAACCGCCGCACCGCCAGCAGCGTGAACATCCAGCACTCCGCCACCGCGCTCGGCCGCCTTGGCGACCTCCTCACCGCGAAAGCCCGCGGCCTGCGCGACCGCTTGCGCGCGCGGTAAAAATTGGATCCAGCAATTTGGGCCGCGGCAATACGCGCCCGACCGGCGCGCTATTTCAAACTTCCCCCGCCCGCACCGCCGCTTCTGGCAGTTCGCGCTGAATCTCCGCCGCGCGATACCCGAAGCCGCTGCCCTGAATCGTCCCCAACTCCACCACGCCGCCGCGCCGTTGATACAGTCCCGGATGCACCCGCGCCTCGGCCGCCGACGCCGCGGGATAGAACTGCATCGCGTTCGTCTCGACGCCCATGATTGTGCCCGCGTGCGCCGCCAGCAGCACGTGCGGCACCTGCGCGAGCATCGGATTCGTCAGGTCCTGCACCATCAGCGTCATCCCGTGCGCCTTGGCCCAGCAGCAACTCAGCAGCGCGCCCGTCTGCGTTTTACAGGTCTTCAGCGCCACGCCGGTCCAGCCCAATTCACGCCCCAACTGCACGTGCCGCCAGTCGTGCGCGCTCTCATCGAGGAACAACGGCTTGCGCGCCGAGACGCTGTGGACATCGATGCGATGCTGCTCGAGTTCGTACGGAAACGGCTGCTCGACGTAGAGCAACATCCCGTAAATCCGCGGCTGCTCGTCGCGCAACCGGTCGAGAATTTCGTTCACGTACGCCGGCTCTTTCACCGTGCAATTGAAGTCCGCCGTCAGCCACTCGACCCCGTGCGCGAGGGCGATTTGCCCGATCTTCACCGTCCGCGCGTAATCCCACGCCGCATCGGTGCCGCGCAATTTGATCTTCAAGCATTTCAACCCATCGCGCTCGATCCAATCCGCGAGCAACACCGGGTAACCATCGTCCGGCTCGCGCCCCGTCAACTCCGCCGCGTCAAGCGGGTCCACGCCGCCCACCAGATGCCACGCGCGCAACTGCGCCGGTGCCCGCGCCGCCAGAAAATCCCGCGGATAAAGCCCGCGAAACGACACCGCGCCGCCCGCCGCCGGCGTGAGAAAATCCGCCAGCGTGCGACTCATGAACTCGGGGCCGTACGTTTCGTAAACCGGACGGTTCACCAAATTTCCAAACGCGTCGTGCAACGCGAGATCGAAGACCGAACAACACACCAGCGCCGCGAGCCACGGCATCGGCTCCACGTCAGCGCCGCGCGCGGCGTTCAGTTCCCGCACCAGGCGCGGCAACACTTCCGTCTGGAAATCATGCCCAACCTCCAGCGCGTGGCCGCGCGCCGGGAACTCCGCCCACGCGCGCGCCAGCGTCACGCAGAATTGTTTCATCGCGTCGTGCCGCGCCTCATACGACAGCGCGCTCGGCCACACCCACGTCACGCTCAACGGCGTCTCGCCCCAGCCCTCCGCGACGCGCCCGCGCGCGTCCGCCACGCGCAGCCGCGCCCGCGCGCACGTCACGTAACTCACCGTCTCGCCGCCGAACTTCAGCGGCATCCGCGTGTGAACGGGCAGGAAATGCAGGCTCACGCCGACACACCGCACATCTGTGATTTTGCTCATGAAAAATTATTTCGAGCGTTCGTGATTCGCAGCCCCCGTCAGCTCCCACACCGGTCTGCCAATGGCCAATCGCCAATGCGGTTTCGTCCTTCGTCATTCCTCACGGCTGCGCCTTCTGCTTCCGCAAAATCTCCGCGTGTACGTGCGCCACGTCGCCCATGTAATCGTGCTTCTGGTAATCCGTCGCGGACTTCTCGATGTAGTCGCGCGCGCGCTTCGCATCCCCGAGCGCCTCGTAATAAAGGCCGAGATACAGGTTCGCGTAAAAAACCTGGCGCTCCTTGAGTTCGCCGCGGACGCCGCCCGCCGTCGCCGCCGTCAGCACATCCTCGGGCTTGAGCTTGCCCGCGAACAACGTGTGTACCTGCGCCATCGGCACGCGT
>JAYVOY010000572.1:0-13342 GCA_043757645.1 Verrucomicrobiota bacterium | reverse complement strand
GGGAAAGGGTCACTTTCCCGGCTTTCAGCGGTTTGAGCGGCGTTTATTGAGTCGGCGGCGGCGTGGGCGGCGTGGGCGGCTTTTTCTCCCGCTGCGGGGCGCGCTCGATGTGGCTGGCGCTTTGCCACGCACGGAGCTTGTCCGGGTCACGTGCATACTTGTTGTGCATGATGGCATCGAGGTAGTCGGTCTGTTTCATGCCGTCCTTGATGAGCCTGCCGACGGCGGCGGTGCTGGCCACGCCTGTTCCCTCATTGCTCTCGATATCGTCTTGCGCCGCATCAATCGTGTCGCGGTCGTCTTGTAGATGCGACACGAAATCAGCGGGCAACTCATGCACCACGAATTTCGCCGCCAGCGCGGCCTTCGCCGCTTTCGTCGCGGCATCATCGTCGTCTTCCACCGCCAGCTTGACGAGGATGTTGTCGGCGGTGGTGACCAGATCGGCGTCGCTGGCGCTATTGGGCGCGGGAAACTTGTCGGCCATGCCCGGCTCATCCTGATCCATCGCGCGGGCGGTGCGCGTGACGTTTTGCACGTCGAGCCGCAGCGCATCCATCAGCACGGTCTTGCTCGTTGTGCCGTCGCGTTGCTGCCCGGCTTTTGCTTTGTCGAGGTCGGTGATGATTTTTCCGACGTTCGTGAAGCGTTTGGTGGCTTCGCTCCCCGCTGCGAAATCCGCAGCGTTCGTCTGGCCGAAGGTTTTCACCCGGCCAAACATTTCGTAACGGCGTGTTTCTCGGTCATTCATTTTTTATCCTTTCTGTTGTTTTGTTTTTGGTTGGTTCATAGCGCACGAGTTCAATGAGAGGGCAAGGTGATGCCGCGTTGTCCTTGGTATTTGCCACGCCGGTCGGCATAGGAAGTTTCGCAGACTTCGCTGGCGCGCATGAACAAGACTTGCGCCAGTCCTTCATTCGCGTAAATCTTCGCGGGCAGTGGCGTGGTGTTGGAAATCTCCAGCGTGACGTGGCCTTCCCATTCCGGCTCGAATGGCGTCACGTTCACGATGATGCCGCAACGGGCATAGGTGCTTTTGCCAAGGCAAATGGTAAGGATGTCTCGCGGGATGCGGAAACACTCGACGCTCCGCGCCAGTGCGAACGAGTTGGGCGGCACGATGCAAACGTCCGCCTGCAAATCCACGAACGACTTCGGATCGAAGTTTTTTGGGTCAACGACGGTGTTGAAGACGTTGGTGAAAACTTTGAACTCATCGGCCACGCGCAAGTCGTAGCCGTAGCTCGACAGACCGTAACTGATGGCGCGCTGGCCGTTGTCGAGTTGGCGAACTTGCCATTCGACGAACGGTTCAATCATTCCCTTCTCGACAGCAAGACGGCGGATTTCTTTGTCAGATAAAATGCTCATTTGCTTACCACGCCAGCGAGCCGCCGGTTTGATATTCCGTCACCCGCGTCTCGAAAAAGTTTTTCTCTTTGCCGAGATCAATCGTTTCGCTCATCCACGGGAATGGATTTTTCGAACCGAATTTCACCGGCAATCCGATGCGCTCTAAACGACGGTCGGCGATGTGCTGGACGTATTCACGGAACAATCCGGCGTTCAAGCCGAGAATCCCGCGCGGCAGGCAATCTTCGGCGTAGGCGATTTCCAATTCCACCGCTTGTTCGATGAGCGACTGCAGCTCGCGCTGGAATTCCGGCGTCCACAGCCCGGGATTTTCCGCCTTGATGCCGTTGATGAGATCAATGCCGAAGTTCAGGTGGATCGTCTCGTCGCGCAGGATGTATTGGAACTGCTCGCCCACTCCTGTCATGCGGTTCTGGCGATGAAACGCGAGCATCATCACGAAACCGCTGTAAAAGAAAATGCCTTCCATGATGACGTAGAAACCGACGAGGTTTTTTACGAATCGTTGCATCCCCTCAACCGTGTCCGTGCTAAAATCGGGCTTGAGAATGTCCGACGTAAGTTTCATCTCGAAGGCATCCTTGTCGCGGATGGAATTGACCTCGTGATACATATTGAAGACTTCGCGTTCGTCGAGCGCGAGCGATTCGCAGATATAGTGGAAAGTGTGCGTGTGAATCGCTTCCTCGAACGATTGCCGGAGCAAATACTGCCGCGCTTCGGGATTCGTGACATGTTTGAAGATCGCGAGAACGATGTTGTTGCCGACGAGACTCTCGGCGGTGCTGAAGAAGCCAAGATTCCGCATGATGACCTGGCGTTCGTCGGCGGTGAGCTTGTTGGATTTCCAAAGCTCAATGTCGCGTTGCATTGGCACTTCGGTGGGCATCCAGTGGTTCGCGCAGCCATTCAAATAATGTTCCCACGCCCATTTGTATTTGAGCGGCATGAGTTGATTCACGTCCACCGCCTTGCAGTTCAACAGCCGTTTGTCTTCGGCATTGATGCGCTTGGTGAGGTCGTTGGTTTGCGGACGTTCGACGGTGGTGTTGCAGCAGGACATAATTTGATGTGGTTAATGGTTTGAGTTTAGAAAAATGGATTGACCATGCCACAGGTCGGCGTCCTTGTTCGCCCAATCAATTAGGCAGACAAGCTCTTTGGTGGACGACGATGGCTGTGGCATGGTCAGTGTGTTCGTCAGATTGCCGTGCGCGCTTGGCGCGCAGCGGCGACTAGATTTTGCAACGCGGGTTTCACTTCCTCCCAGCGGCGGGTTTTCAATCCGCAATCGGGATTCAGCCAAAGACGTTCCTTGGGAATCACCTTCGCGGCGGCGCGAATGAGGCCGAGCATTTCTTCGGCAGACGGCACGCGCGGCGAGTGGATGTCCCACACGCCCGGCCCGATGTCATTCGGATAATGGAACTGCGCGAACGCGCCGAGCAGTTCCATGTTCGAGCGCGAGGTCTCGATGGAAATCACGTCGGCGTCGAGTGCGGCGATGCTGGCGAGGATGTCGTCGAATTCGCAGTAGCACATGTGCGTGTGAATTTGCGTTTCGTCGCGAACACCTGTGGAGGCGAGACGAAAAGCGTCCACGGCCCAATTCAGATACTCTGGCCAATCAGCGCGGCGTAACGGCAAGCCTTCACGCAAGGCAGGTTCGTCAATCTGGATGATAGCCAGACCAGCGGTTTCGAGGTCGTGGACTTCATCGCGGAGCGCGAGGGCGATTTGTTTTGCCGTTTCGCTACGCGGCTGGTCATCCCGCACAAAACTCCATTGCAGAATTGTGATCGGGCCGGTGAGCATCCCCTTCATCGGCTTGCGTGTGAGTGATTGCGCGAACTTCGACCAGCGCACCGTCATCGGTTGCGGGCGTGAAACGTCGCCGAAAATGATTGGCGGCTTTACGCAGCGCGAACCGTAGCTCTGCACCCAGCCGTTTTCAGTGAACGCAAATCCGGCAAGCTGTTCGCCGAAATACTCCACCATGTCGTTGCGCTCGAACTCGCCGTGAACCGGCACGTCGAGACCGGCTTCCTCCTGCCAACGGACACATTCAATGGTTTTTTGTTCGAGGAACTTTTCGTAATCGGCGGATGAAAGCTCGCCTTTCTTGAAACGGGCGCGGGCGGTGCGAACTTCCTCCGTCTGTGGAAATGAGCCAATGGTTGTGGTCGGAAACGCGGGCAATTTCAAACGTGCCTGCTGTTTCGGCTGGCGCGTAGCGAAGTCGCTCTGCCGCTGCAAGTCGGCAGCGGACACGGCTTCGGCTCGGAGTTTAACAACCGCATCGTGGATGCGCGGGCTGCTTCGGCGGCTCGCAATGGCTTTGCGGTTTTCCAGCAAGGCTGCGTTGTCGCCAGTCTGATTCACGAGTTGCGCGAGCAAGCCGACTTCCGAAAGTTTTTCCTCCGCGAAGGCGAGCCAGCTTTTGAATTCAGCATCCAATTTTGTTTCGTGCTTCAAACCCATCGGCGAATGAAGCAACGAACAGGATGGCGAAACGATGAGCCGCTCGTTGCCGATGGCTTTCACCGCTGTCCGCAGCAACTTCAACGAACCTTCAAAATCGTTTCGCCAGATGTTGCGCCCGTCCACAACACCAAGTGAAAGCTGCATTGTCGTCGGCAATTCGGCGAGCAAGCGATCCAGTTCGTGCGGAGCGCGAACGGCGTCGAAATGAAGTGCGTCCACCGACAACCGACAGGCGGTTGAAAGGTTGTCACGCAATTCTCCAAAGTAAGTTGCGATCAGAATCTTTAATCCCGGCGCAGCTTCACGGAGTTGCGCGTAAGCTGTGGCGAACGCCGCGCGTTGTTCCGTCGTCAGGTCTAGGCAGAGCGCGGGTTCGTCCAGTTGCACCCATTCCGCTCCTTGCTTGTGTAGCCGCTGCAACACTTCGACATAGACCGTCAGCAACTTCGGCAAGAGCCAAAGCGGGTCAAAGTTTTGTCCGCGCGTTTTGGCGAGCAGCAGAAAAGTCAGCGGCCCGATAATCACCGGCACGGTGCGGATGCCCAGCGCGAGCGCCTCGGTAAATTCATCAAACGGCTTGGTGCAGGCCAGTTGAAAAGTTTGCCCGGCGTGCAGTTCCGGCACGATGTAATGGTAGTTCGTGTCGAACCACTTGGTCATTTCCAGCGCGGTCGTTGGGCTGCCGTGATTGCAATCGGCCTGGGCAGTTCCATTGCCGGTGACGCCGCGTGCCATTGCAAAATAGGTGGCGAGGTTCACCTTGCCGCCCTGCCATTGAAATCGTTCTGGCACTGCGCCAACCAGCGCACAAGTGTCGAGCATCTGGTCGTAGAGGCTGAAATCGTTCGACGGAATGAGATCAATGCCGGCGGCCTGCTGCGTGTGCCAGTTCTCGGCGCGGATCGTCTTGGTGGTTTCCGCGAGTTGTGTCTTGGTGATGCGCTTTGCCCAGGTGGATTCGAGGGCGCGTTTGAGTTCACGCTTCGCCCCGATGCGAGGGAAGCCGAGGTTATGTGTTCGGATGTTTCTGTTCATTTACTATCCCATTCTTGCGATGGGTCGCTTTTTTGTTGCGGCTGGAAACGGGTGTTCGGACTCCGAGTTTGTGAAGCTTTCGCTTCGCCTTCTCCCCGGCCTTCATCGGCGAACCGACTGGCTTTGCTCCCGGCGCATCAAACAGGATGCAACCGAAATGGAGAGTTGTGACTCGTAACCGCAGCGCGACTGTGGCCGGCTTTCACGGCCTTCCCGCGCTTCCAACCAAATTATTTTAACTCACTGGCACGCCTCGCATTCGCCGCCGTTCCGCATGGCTTCGATGGAACAGGCGGCTTTTTCTTCGGCGCTCAATTCTTCACGTCGCACGGTCACGTCCGCGCTGGCAGATTTATTTTTCATCCAGCGCGGTTGCAGGCCGCGCCGGTTCGTGTCGGTGGTGGATTTTTCAATCTGCGTCGCGGCGAGCGAACGGAGATAATAAGTCGTCTTCAAGCCCTTTTCCCACGCGAGCAGATACATTTCGCTCAACTGCTTTCCGTTCGGCTGCGCGAGATAAAGATTCAGTGATTGCCCCATATCCAGCCACTTCTGCCGACGGCTCGCGCACTCAATCAGCCAGCAGGGTTCAATTTCAAACGCCGTCAGGTAAAGCGCCTTCAAGTCCGCTGGGATGCGATCAATCTCAGCCAGCAGACCGTCGTGATATTTCAAATCGTCCACCATCTCCGCGTCCCACAGTCCGAGCGATTTCAAATCGGCGACGAGATAGGTGTTCGCAGTTGTGAAGTCACCGCTCAAATTGGCTTTCGCGAAAAGATGTTTGTAAGTCGGTTCGATGGATTGAGTAACCCCGACGATGTTTGAAATTGTCGCGGTCGGAGCGATTGCCATTGTATTTGAGTTGCGCAGGCCGTGCTGATGAATTGCGTCGCGGACACGCTGCCAGTCGAGCCGGGCAGTGCGGTCCATGTCGAGCGAGCCGCCACGTTCTTTTGCCAACAATCCAATCGTGTCGAGAGGCAGCAAACCATCATCCCATTTCGAGCCTTTGAACGTCGAGTAAGCACCGCGTTCCTTCGCGAGTTCCGCGGATGCAAGCAGCGTGTGATACGAAATCAGCTCCATGCTCGCGTCAGCAAATTCAACTGCCGCTTCACTCGCATAAGGCAGGCGCAATTTGTAAAGCGCATCTTGAAAGCCCATGAGACCAAGGCCGACCGGACGATGTTTCAGGTTCGCGTTTCGCGCTTCCGGTGTCGGGTAGAAGTTGATGTCAATTACGTTGTCCAGCATCCGCAGCGCCGTGCGAATGGTGCGGGCGAGCAAGTCGCCATCGAGTCCCTGTGCCGTGCAGTGCGCCGGGAGATTTACCGAGCCGAGATTGCACACAGCGGTTTCTTCCGCCGATGTGTTCAGCAAAATCTCTGTGCAGAGATTGGAGTTGTGAACCACACCAACATGGCTTTGCGGCGAGCGGATGTTAGATGGGTCTTTGAACGTCAGCCACGGATGTCCCGTTTCAAAGAGCATCGTCAGCATCTTCCGCCAGAGCACGACGGCTTCGATGCGCTTAAACAATTTGATTTTTCCTTCGTCCGCCAGCCGTTCGCATTCTCCATAACGCTTTTCAAAGGCCGCGCCGTAGAGGTCGTGCAAATCCGGAGTGTCATGTGGGCTGAACAATGTCCATCGGCCGTTCGCCTTCACGCGCTTCATGAACAAATCGGGAATCCAGTTCGCCGTGTTCATGTCGTGCGTGCGGCGGCGTTCGTCGCCGGTATTCTTGCGAAGCTCCAAAAAATCTTCGATGTCCAGATGCCACGTTTCAAGATACGCGCACATCGCGCCTTTGCGCTTGCCGCCTTGATTGACGGCGACGGCGGTATCGTTCGCCACTTTCAAAAACGGAATTACACCTTGGCTCGTGCCGTTCGTGCCTTTGATGTGGCCGCCCGTCGCGCGAATGTTCGTCCAATCGTTGCCAAGCCCGCCCGCCCACTTCGACAATTTCGCATCGTCGGCAATGACTTTGAAAATGTGATCCAAGTCGTCCATCACCGTGCTCAAATAGCATGAACTTAACTGTGGATGGAGTGTGCCAGAGTTGAACAACGTCGGCGTGCTGCTGACGAAGCGGAACGTCGAAAGCACTTCGTAGAATTCAATCGTGCGTTCGTTCTTCTGCTCGCCTTCGTTGAGGGCGAGGCCCATCGCCACACGCATCCAGAAGTATTGAGGCGTTTCGAGGCGACGGCCTTCGTGATGGATGAAGTAGCGGTCGTAAAGCGTCTGCGCGCCCATGTAGGTGAACTGCGAATCACGGTCGAGGTGCAACTCAGCGGCGAGTTTTGCCAAATCGAACTTCAGCAATTCCGGCGAGAGGCGTTTTACTTCGACGCCGTCGGCAACGTAGCTCCCAAAATGCTCGCGATGTTTCACGGCAAGCTCGGCGGACGTGCCGAACGCGGGCAAGGCTTCTCGATACACTTTCCGCAGCAACAATCGGGCGGCGACAAAGGTGTAGCCCGGTTCGCGCTCAATTCGTGAGCGCGCGGCCAAAATCATCGCCTGCTCGATCTCGTCCGACTTCACGCCGTCGTAAAGATTTTTCAGCGTCTCGTCGGCAAGGTCGCGTGAGGAACAAGTCTGTTCCAAGTCGCGGCACGCGCTGATGAGGCGGCGGCGGATGCGCTGCGGGTCGAACCCTTCGCGCGAGTTGTCCGGGAGCGTCACGAACAGTTGCGATTGTGGCGTCCCCTCGATGGTCCGGTCGCCCCGAAGTGCCCGCGCCTTCCGGCGTTCCTCACGATAAAGAATGAACCGGCGTGCGGTGCTGTGGTGGCCCGCTTCCATGAGCTTGGTCTCTGCGAAATCCTGGAGCAGTTCGATCTCCAGAACTTCGCCTTTCACGGCACGAGTAATCGCTGCATGGATAATGGCATTGGCGACGCGAATGACGTTGGCCTGCGCCGCGCTCGGAAGCGGTTGGTCGGGATCAATGCCCGCATCAGCCTTGAACGTGGCTTCGATGGCGAGCGCGATGCGTGTCTCGTCGAAGAGAACGATGCGGCCGTCCCGTTTGCGCACGGAGAAAGTCTGACCTTGGAGGGGGTCGAGTTGCGCCAGCTTGAGTTGTCCGTCGAGTTGTTCGTGCAGCATATCGAGTGATTTTAATTTTGCGGCGGCCAGACCGCGGTTTTCTGCGGAGGAAAATCACTCGCGAACAGGGCGGGGAAATTTGGGGCACAAAAAATCCCGCGTCCACTCACGAGGGAGTGAAGGCGGGCTACAAGCTCGACTTTTCCCTCATCCGGTTTTTGGCGAAACCGTTGCCGCCGACTTCGTGTCGGCGGACTTGATGAGCGTGAACAAGCAGGTCTTCTGGCTTCGAGGTCGTCCTACTCCGCCCGCCTTACCAATTCCGTCTGCGGAATCAGTGGCTTCATGGCGTTTCGTCGCTCGTTACAGCGGCGCTACCGCGCGGGATTCACACCCGCTTCCCTATTCTCCCCAAGCCGTGGCTTGAGGCACTCGGTCACGTTTCAAACCACAACGAATTGTGGTTGTGTTCAAAGAACTGCACCACAGATAGACTTTTAACAGAAACCCGTCAACACATTCTTCAACGAACTTACGCCTTCGCGTAAAGCTCGCTGCCCTTCTCGGTGAACTCGCGGGATTTTTCTTCCATCCCCTTTTGCAGCGCGGCTTCGTCAGAGATTCCTTGCTCGGCGGCGTATTTCCGCACGTCCGCCGTTATCTTCATGCTGCAAAAGTGTGGGCCGCACATGGAGCAGAAGTGGGCCGTCTTCGCCCCCTCTTGGGGCAACGTCTCGTCGTGAAATTCTCTGGCCGTCACCGGGGCGAGGGACAAGTTGAATTGATCTTCCCAGCGGAACTCGAATCGGGCTTTGGAAAGCGCGTTGTCACGATACTGCGCACCCGGATGTCCCCTCGCCAAGTCCGCAGCGTTGTCTTGGCCGAAGGTTTTCACCCGGCCAAACATTTCGTAACGGCGTGTTTCACGGTCGTTCATGATTTTTTCTTTCATTGCGGGCTTGCCCGGCGTTCGTGCCGCCGGGACAAGCCCGATGGGGGTTGAGGTTACTTCTTTTCCGGCGCGTCTTTCTTCGGCGCGTCCGCGATCTTCTTGAGATACTTCGCCGGCTCTTTCTTGAAGTCCTTCAAGCAGTCTTTGCAGCACAGTTTGATTTCCTGTCCTTCGTGCGTGAAGACGTAGGGCTTGCCGTGCTCGCCGAGCTTTTCGTCGGTGACGATGCACTTGTCGAGCGGGTAGGCTTTGGGCTTCTTGTCGCCGGATTCGTGTTTGTCGGCGGCGCGGGCGCTCATTGTTCCGGCAGCCAGGCCGGTGAGCAGCACCGCAGTGAGGAGGTGTTTTATCAGTTTCATGTTTTTGTTGTTTTGTTTTTCACCGTCACCATGACGGCAAATTGTTTCAGTGGAGTTTGACCCGCCCGTTCACTTTGTTTTGGGTGAGCAGCAGCGGCGTCTTGGGCGGTGTGCCGCACCATGCTTCGCCTTTGACCGACGGGCGCACGGCGGCGGTCTTTGGCAAGTCTTTCGGCAACTCGATGCCGTCTCGCTTCAAGTCTTCTGCGGGCGCGACATCGGCGACTGTGCCGGGCGGCGATTTATACCAGCCGGGGTCAGAGCCATCGGCGGGCAGTTCCTCCCGCACTTTGACGACGGTGAACATGCCTCCCATCGTGATGTAATCGTATTGTCCGCGACCACCAACCATCGGCAGCGAATTCGGCGGCACGGCCATGCCCATGTCTCCCATGTCTCCCATGCCATTCTGTCCCATCGTCATATAGCCGGGCACGAGCTTGCGGATTTTTTCGTTCAAGCCGTCGGTCTTGATGCCAATCAAGTTGCCGAACTTATGCCCCATTTGCGTCATCACATGATGGAGCATCTGGCAGTGCATCACCCAATCCCCCGGCTCGTTGGCGACGAACTCCACCGTGCGCGTGCTGCCGGTCGGCATGTGAACGGTCGTCTCCGGCCACTGCCCGGCCACGGGAATTTCCCCGCCGTCCGTCGCAATGACCTTGAAGTAATACCCGTGCAGATGGATCGCGTGATGGCTCATCGTGCTCAAGTTGCCGATGCGGATGCGGACGCGCTCGCCGACTTTGGCGACGAGCGGTTGCGTGCCGGGGAAACTGCGTCCGTTGAAAGTGAACACGTTGAAGTCCGTCATTTCATTCGGGTCAGGACGCCGCGCGCCGACTTCAATTTTCCATTCGCTCAACATGAACGCATAGTCGCGGTCGGGCGGCGGCTGGGTCGGATTTTTCGGATGAATGATGAACATACCGACCATGCCAAGCTGCATCTGTGTCATCTCGTCGTGGTGCGAGTGATACATGAACGTGCCGTGCTGCTTGAGCGTGAACTCATATTTGAACGTCTCGCCCGGTTGGATGGCCTTCTGCGAAACGCCGCCCACGCCGTCCATGCCGCTCGGCAACAAAATGCCGTGCCAGTGAACACTCGTCGGCGCGGTGAGCCGGTTCGTGACGTAGATGCGGATTTTGTCACCCTCCACGGCTTCAATCGTTGGGCCGTGAACGCGCCCGTTGTAACCCCAACATTCCGCGATGAGCGCGGTATGATCCTCCATTGCCGGAACAAACTCGTGCGTGACGGGTTCGGCAATAAGGTGAAACACCTTCACGCCGTTCATCATTTTCCACGGTAACGTGACGCCATTGGGCGTGATGACGGGTTTGTAACCAAGTCCGCCCGGATTGAACGGCTCAGTTTTGCCAGTGCTGACGGCCGGTTTGCCGGGTTCGGCGGCGGTGGCGGTGGGAGTCATGCGGGTCAGGAGCACGCCGCCCGAGATGGTGGCCGCGCCGGTGAGAAAATTTCGACGATTCATAATGTTGTCTTTCAGTTCAAGGTTTGCGGTTGTGGTGTTCATGCTCGGGTTGCGGTGTTGAATCCTTCTTTACTGGCGCGGGTGTCAGGTCGCCGCCCAAACGTCCGCCCACGGCGCGTTCAAGTTCCGCCCGCGCAATCCAGTAGTCGCGCAAGGCCTCGACGTAACCGCGTTCGGCGACCTGCTCCCGCTCCTTCGCGGCCAGCAATTCGTAGCTGCTTTTCTGCATCGCGTTGTAGTGGAGCAAAGTTTCCCGCAGGATTCTCTGGCGTTCGGGCAGCAAGACCTTGGCGTAATGTTCCGCAGCCTGGCGCGTGGCCAGCAGCGCATCCTGGGACTGCCGCACTTCCGAGCGGACATTGTTTTCCAACGCGGCCAGATTCGCCTGCGCCTGCCGGTATTGCGCCGCGAGCCGCGCCACGGCGGGCTGGCCCTGGTCGAACAACGGAAGTTCCAACGCGAGATTCGGGCCGGTGATGCGCTGGCCGCCGGTGTCGCGCTCCGTGCTCACGCCCACGGTCACGCCGGGAATGAAGCGCGTGTTCTTTTTCAAACGCAGCGCGGCGGCGACCGCTTCGGCGTCACTCCGCAACGCGGCCAAGTCCAAACGCTGACTCACCGCGAGCGTTTCGAGATTTTCCAGCGGCACTTCCGTCGCGGGCGGCGCGGGCAATTCGTCGGCGATTTGCCAGTGCGTCTGAGGCCCGGACAAACCCAGCAACCGATTGAGGCGCTCGCGTTCCACGCGGGTATGCGCCTGTGCCTGCATGAGGTCGAGGCGGGCTTGCGCGGCGGACGCCCGCTGATTGCGAAGTTCGAGTTCGTTGATGTTGCCCGCGTCGAATTGCCGTTGCGCCACGTCCGCCGCCGCCTCGTTGACCTCGACGATGACGGCCAAACGCTTTGCCAGATTTTCACCCGCCTGTGCCGTGTAAAACGCCGCCTGAACATCAGCAGCGAGCCGCAACACGGCGTCGGCCACGCGCAGTTTCGTCTGCTCAAGATTGCGCTTGGCGATTTTCTTGCGCGCCGGGAGCGTGAGTGCGTCGAGGAAATCAGCGGCGGCGGAATACTCCGCGTTCATGAGCGACGGCGGGCGATTGGGAAAGCGCCAGCTTCCGGCAATCTCAATGTTTCGCAGCCGCGCGGCCTGCGCCAAGTCCGCCTGCGAGATGCCGATGTTCTCATACTCGGCTTGGAGCGAACGGTTGTTCAGCAACGCAATCGTCACGCACGATTGCGCGGTGAGATTCGTTTGCAGCAAGGCGTCCACCGTCTCGCGGGTCATCGTCTGAATGGGCTGGCCGGTGCGCGACGCAACGGTCTGGTTCACATCATCCAGCGCGGCTTTCGGATTCGTGGTCGTGCAACCGGCGATTGCCAGCGGCAGCGCGGCCAGGAGAAAAGATTTTGTCAGTGTCATCATTTGTTGGTGGTTTCGGGTTTTGAGTTTTCGTCGTGATGGTGCTGGTGTTCGCTTGCTGGCGGAGAGGCTTGGCGAAATTCAGGATGCCGAATCTTTCCGCCGGCCTTGCTAATCCAACCGCCCGCGCCCAGCGACGCGACGGCAGCGGCGAGCGTGATGGCGGTCAGCGGCGTGGCCGCTTTCGGAAATTTCTTCTGGCTGGCGAGCGCAGCAATGCCGAGCAACGCCGTGGCGTAAAAGACATAGACCAGTTTATCCGCGCGCTCCATGTGTTCGTCGAGCGCGTCCGTCCCCGCGTCGTCGGCCAGCCCGCGAACTTGCTTGTAGGCGTTCTGTCCAAAGTGCGCCACCGGCCATGCAGATGCGGCGGCCACAATCACCAAGCCCAGCCCGATGCTTCGCTCGGTCTGGTTGCGGGCCAGCAACGCCGCGCCCAACGCAAGGACGCCCATCGCCATGCCATAAACGGGCATCGGATTCAGCAGGACGTGAACGTATTCCGGCGGCAGACCGAACAAGCCGCTGCCCGCCGGATGTTCGTGGCCTTCGTGCGCCAGCGCCGTTGAACTCGCCGCCAGCGCGACGCCAAACACTGCGATTAAGATTTTCAAAGTTTTCATGTTTCACTTCGGTTGATGGATAAATGGATTTCTTCCGTGACGCGGAAATGCACGGAACGGGTGGAAGAAGCGAACCAACGGCGCGGAATCGCGCTAGTGATTCAGCTTAGAGAAGAACGGGCGGAGCGAGACTGCGGAACGCCGGGCCAAGACACACTACCGGCGTGAACACGAATTCGCGGTCGGGCGGCTGGCGGGAAATCGGCGCGTCCTGCTCCCCTGCGACCAATGAGTGCGGTAGCGAGACGAACGCCCAAGTGAGGAGACTAAAATCGGGTTTCGGAAGAAGGTCGCTGTGCGACGCGGGAGCCAGCGTCTTGAGCGAATCGCAAACCGAAGTGTCGGGGCAATCGCCGTGCTTGTCCGAATCCGGCGCTTGGTCGTGGTCGTGGTCGGGATGCGTTGCCGCTTGTTCCTCGTGGTGCTTCGGCTGGCAGTGGGCGTTGCCGCCCAAACAGGCCAGCGAACAAACCGCCAGCGCTGCGAGCCAGCCCAACAACGTCACCGCCGCGAGTGAGCGGAGCAGCG
>JAYVOY010000571.1:0-3559 GCA_043757645.1 Verrucomicrobiota bacterium | reverse complement strand
GGATAGTGTGCCCGCGTTGGAACCGCATCTCAGGCCCAAAGTGTCGGCCAGCGGTGTTCCATCTGTGTTTCATCCGTGGCTCAACTGCATCGTTCCGGCTTAGCCGGGTGTCTGGGACGGCGAATTAGCCCAACCGCTTGAGCGGTTTCCAGTCTGGCGCTTGTGGCTGACAGCGCCGCCAAAGCCGTTGAAACGGCTGCCCGATTCGCTTCCCCGGCAACACCCGGCTGAAGCCGGGTGCTAATGAGAAGTGCAATAAACTGAGAGGCGCCCGGTCGCGCGCTTGGCCGCGCGCGATTTTTTTGCCGCTATTTCAGTTTGATTCCAACAGGGCAGTGATCGCTGCCCGTGATTTCAGGGCGGATGAAGGCTTGCTGCAAACGCGGGCGCAGGGCGGCGCTGACGAGGAAGTAGTCGAGCCGCCAGCCGATGTTGCGGGCGCGCGCGCCGGACATCGGACTCCACCAGGTGTAATGGCCGCCGCCGAATTCAAATTCGCGGAAGGTGTCGAGGAAACCGGCGGCGAGATGGGCGCTGAAGCCGGCGCGCTCCTCGGGCGTGAAGCCGTGGTTCTTCAGGTTCGACTTGGGATTGGCGAGATCGATTTCGGTGTGGGCCACGTTGAGATCGCCGCACCAGATGACGGGTTTGGTGGCCTCGAGCTTTTTCAGATAGGCGAGGAAGTCGCGGTCCCAGGTCTGGCGATAGGGCAGGCGCGTGAGTTCGCGCTGCGAGTTGGGGGTGTAAACATTGACGAGGAAAAAGTCGGCGAACTCGGCGGTGAGCACGCGACCCTCGCGATCGTGCTCGTCGCGGCCGATGCCGAGCGTGACGCGCAGCGGGCGGGTCTGGGTGAAAATGGCGGTGCCGGAATAACCCTTTTTCTCCGCGGAGTTCCAGTGGGTCGTGTAGTGCGCGGGCCAGAGTGGCTCGACTTGGTCCGGGGTGCATTTGGTTTCCTGCAGGCAGAGGATGTCGGGATTTTCCGCGGCGAGATAAGTGAGGAAATTTTTTTTGAGCCCGGCGCGGAGGCCGTTGACGTTCCACGAAATGAGTTTCATCTGGGCGCGAGTTTGGTGGCGGCGCGGGATGTCCGCGAGGGCAATTCACACGCCCTCGTTTGGGTCTCCATTCCGGGAACATTTTGCGCGGCAGAAAATGCGCGCCTCAGCCCGATTTGGACGGTGTGAGCCGCCGAGACGGCGGCGGTCCTACTGAATCGTCACGCCTGACGGCGGAATTCCAAACGGCACCGGTGGGGCGAATGCGGCCCGGATTTTGTTTGCGAGGTTGTGGGGCGAGTCGTGTTCCCGCATAGTGACAGCGAAAGAAAACCCAAAACCAAACTCGGAGAAACTATGATCACTCGTCGCCAAGCCTTGCAGAAAACCGCGCTCACCGGCGCGGTGGTCACCGTCGGGGGCGCGTTCGCCGCGCGCGAATCGCTCGCAGCGGATGCGCCCGCGCCGTTCGCGTTGCCGCCGCTGTCGTATGCGGTCGATGCGTTGGAGCCGCACCTCGACGCGCAGACGATGCAGATTCACCACGACAAACATCACGCGGCCTACGTGACGAATTTGAACAAGGCGGTCGCGGACAAGCCCGCGCTGGCGGGGCAGTCGGTCGAGGCGTTGCTGAAGGATTTGAGCGCGGTGCCCGAGGCCATTCGCGCGGCGGTGCGCAATCACGGCGGCGGCCACGCGAACCACGCGTTGTTCTGGCAGTTGCTGAAGAAGAATGACGGCGCGCTGCCGCAGGGCGAATTGGCGCAGGCGATCGACGGGAAATTCGGCAGCTTCGCGGCGTTTCAGGAGAAGCTCACGGACGCGGCGATGAAGCAGTTCGGCAGCGGCTGGGCGTGGTTGAGTCTGGATGCGAACAAACAGTTGGGGGTCGAGGCGACGGCGAATCAGGACTCGCCGCTCTCGGCGGGGCGGACGCCGCTGCTCGGCGTGGATGTGTGGGAGCACGCGTATTATCTGAAGTATCAGAACCGCCGGGTGGATTACGTGGGCGCGTTTTTCAAGGTGATTAACTGGGACTTCGTGAGCGAGCGTTATCAGAAGGCCACGGCGTGAATGCGGGGACGATCTGAGCGCAACTCCGGGCCTTCGCCCGCCTCATCCCAAGCGGTTCCCTGAACCGGAGCGCCGAGCACCGGCTCGGCGCGAACCAAGCGCGGTCTTCCACGCCGAGCCGGTGCTCGGCGCTCCGTGGCGGTTCGTGGTGTCGCTGCGCAATTCGAGAATCGTGCCCCCCCACGAACCTCTGTGTCCATCGTGCCTCGGTGGTCTTACGTTCGCGATTTTTTGACCACCGAGACACGATGAACGCAGAGAAGCGATGGGTGGGTTCCACGCGCGCCGGCAATCGCGGGGGTATCAGATTCGCGACGTAAACTCTCCGGTTGAACCGGTTTATCCGGAACGATGCAATAGGTAGGATCGCCGCCGTCTCGGCGGCTCACGGCGCGGGAAGTCCGCGAAGGCAATGACACTTCCTCTTTTGGTTCACCATTCAGTGACCATTTTGAACCGCGGAAAATGCCCGCCTCCGCCTCCTTTGGACGCTGTGAGCCGCCGAGACGGCGGCGGTCCGACTGCATGGTTACGGTTTATTTCCCCTTTGGCTTGCCGGGGTTTTTTTGTGGCGGCGGATTTTCTTCCACGGGTTTGGCGTCGGCGGGGAGGACGCCGAGGGTGAGCAAACCATCAAGGGCGGCGGGTGGATGCGGGAGGTTTGGAAACGTTTTGGCGAGCGCGGGGAGGGTCTGGGCCAGCGCGGTGGGGGCGCTGGATTTGGCGTCGGTGGTCGCGGCGGCGCCGAGCACTTGGAAGGTCAGCACCGTGCCGGGCGCAAGCGTGGCGGGCAGCGTGGCGCGGAGGGTGGTCTCGGTTTTCTTGGCGGCGATGATGTGATTGGTGAGCGCGAAATCACGCGCGTCGCCGGTGAGCGCGAGGGTGATGGGACCGTCGAAATCGCGGCGGGCACAGGTGATTTTCAATTTCAGCACGCCGCCGGAGGGGGCCTCGATTTTTTCCGTTTCCGCAGTGAGGGAAAATCCGGCGTGGGGTTGAATGGCGATTTGATACGGATACTCGCCGCTGACGGTCGTGGGGTCGCCAGCAGTGCCGCGGCTGCCGAGACGGTTCAATTCCTCGACGCGCAGTCGGTAGGTGCCGGCGGTCGCGAAGGAGTTCGTGATGATGCCCTCGTCCGCGCTGGTGGGCTTCGAGGTGGCGAGCGTTTCGCCGCGGGAATTCTCGAGCGTGAGCCGCAAATCGCAGGGCGAATCCAAGCTGCGCGTGCGGCCGAGCACGAGCCAGCGGCCGGGTTGCGGAAGGGTGAATTGGAAGAAATCGCGGTCGCCGGGTTTTTGAAATTCGCCGCGGATCAAGGCGGGAAGTTCGATGCGCGTGGCGGTCGCGGCGGAGTCGTTGGGTTCGACTTCACGCGGGGTTTTCAGGGCGTGTTCGGCGGGTTGCGGGAAGGGCGCGGCGTCATTGAGGAACGGCAGCGGCGCGAGCGGGAAATCGCCGAGGCGCAGCCGGTAGCGATA
>JAYVOY010000570.1:0-3561 GCA_043757645.1 Verrucomicrobiota bacterium | reverse complement strand
AGTCTCGTTACCTCGTCTCCTACAGAGAGAGTTGGAGTCTCGTTGCCTCGTCTCCCACAAGCGGTGAGCGGCGGCGTTCGCCCCGGTTTCCCGCTCACGCCAGCGCCGCGTCGCTCCGCACGTTGAAGATCGATTCGACGCGGCCGAGTTCATCGACGGTGAGGAACATGTATTTTTCCAAATCGGCCGGCGTGAGGCCGAGGGTCTTGAGCACGTCGGCGCGGCCTTGGAGAGCCATGGATTTGTGGCCGTAGGTGTGGCCCAGGAGATGGGCGATGACGTTGCCGAAATAAATGTAGGCGGCCAGGCGCTCGTGTGCGCCGGCCGCGCGCGGAGTGTGATGGAACCACACGGCGGCGACAAGTTTGGGCGGGAATTTCCAGCGATCGAGGAGACGTCCGCCGATTTGGGCGTGATCGACGCCGAGGATTTTCTCCTCAATTTCCAGCAGCGGGGTGTCGGTGTTTTTCGCCTCGGCCAGGAGGTCGTCGTAATTTTTTTCCAGCGCCTCGGAGAGGATGATTTTGCCGATGTCGTGCAGCAGGCCGGCGGTGAAAACGAGGCCGGCGTCCTCGCCTTGCGCGCGCGCGAGGAGTTGGGCGGCGAGGGCGGCGGTGACGGAGTGTTTCCAGAGCTGGCCCTGGTCGATGGCGTAGCCCTTTTGCGGGGGCGCGAGCGTGCGGGAGCTGCTGGCGGCGACGACGAGTTGATAAATTTGCTGGAAGCCGATTTGGGAGACGGCTTCGGTGAGATTGCTCACGGGCGTGCTCAGACCGAAGAAGGCGCTGTTGCAAAGCTGCAGGACGCTGGCGGTGAGGGCGGGATCGTAGGTGATGAGGTTGACGACCTTTTCGCTGGGCACCTCGGGTTCGCCCAGCAACTGGAGGAGTTGGGGCAGAATGCGGGGCGCCGGGGGCAGGCGCTTGACGCGGTTGATGTAGCTGTCCAACTGGTTCATAGGATGATTTCTCCCGGCCCGCCCGTGGCGCGCACGCGGACCTGGCCGGTGGTGAGGTCCAGGGCGACGGAGCGGTTGAGGCCGCCGCCCACATGCTCGCCACGAATGCGGAGGTTGTGTTTCTGGAGGAGCGCGGCCAGGGCGTCGTAATTGCGCCGGCCAATGTTGAAAACCCCCGCGTCATCGATGATTTGCCCCGCACCCACGACGTAAATGTGCGTGCGGTATTTCTCGGCGCCGAGCGCGTAGAGCGCGTGAAACAGCGCCGGCACGCCGGTGTCCACGAAGGTGGCCGGATGGGTGATCGCGCGGACGGGCGAGAGGCTCGACTCCGGGAGCATGAGGTGGAGCAGCCCACCGGCGCGGGCCAGGGGATCGTACACGGCCACGCCGAGACACGAGCCGAGGGACGGCGCGAGCAGCACGGTGCCCGGCTCGGCGGAGACGGCGAACTGGCCGACGCCGACCAAGAGCTTTCTGGCTTCGACGGGGGCGGCGGTCATGGGTGGGAAAGCACGGACGCGCTCCGGCAGGCTCCGGCGGCGGGGCCGCGCGGCATCCCAAGTTCCGCGGACTTTGAATCGGGCAAGCTGGGCATACAACTATTCGGCGGCGCGAGGAAATCCCCGCGCCATCGTGGCCGGAGACCGCACGTCGGTGACTCCCAAGTATCGGTTACGCGCGGGGTTGCTTGAGGGGTTGTTTGCACCCGCGGGGGAGAAAAACGCGCGGGGTGAACTCCGCCGGCAAAACCCCCTTCCCACCGGCGGGCTCGCCGTGTTGGCACTGTGTGCAGCGGCGCGTTTTGGCGGCGGTCGTCAGTGCGGACGGGGCGGGAAGTTTTGGAAACCCACGGGGCAGAATTTTCCGTGGCCCGCGGTTTTCCGGGGTGAAGTGGACATTTTTGCATCGTGGCCGCTGTCTGAACGCGTGTTTGCGGGGGTGGCACAGCCGTTGCTCCCGTGGCCAACAGTCACTGATCTCTATGAAAACAGCCGAACTACTCGAGCCTGAACCCAGCGAAGCCCCCACGGAAAATTTGCGCATCAAGCTGCCCCTGGGTCTGCTCGGCTTCGAGCGCACCAAAGATTACGAACTGGTGTCGCACGCCGATTATCACCCGTTTTTCTGGCTGCGCTTCACCGACGACCCCGAGCTGGCTTTTCCCGTCGTGTCCCCGTTCGTGGTGACCCCGCGCTACCAGCCGGACATCAGTCCCGAGGATGAACGCTTCCTGGGCTTGGAGACGCCGACGGACGCGCTCGTGTTGTGCGTGGTCACGGTGCGCGCCGGAGATTGCAGCACGGTGAATCTCCGCGGCCCGATCGTGATCAATCGCCACACGCTCGTCGGCCGCCAGATTGTGCCCGTGAACGCCGCGCAGTTCTCCCTGCAACATCCGTTGCCCGTTTCCCGGTAAACCTTCCACCCCCAAAAAGCGCCATGCTGGTTCTCTCCCGCAAATCGAACGAAAGCATTGTCATCGACGGCCGCATCATCGTGAAGGTGGTCCGCGTCGATGGTGATGTCGTCAAACTCGGCATCCAGGCGCCCGCTAGCGTGCCCGTGCATCGCCAGGAAATTTACGACGAAATCCAGCGCAACAACCGCGAGGCCCTCACCCGCGGTCGCACGGTCCTCCCGCGGCTAGACACTTCCAAATCCGTCCCCACTGCAACTTCAACCCCATCCCCGGCGGAAATTATTCTGGCCGGAAACCCTGCGTGAACAGCGCGGTCAGAGAGTGAAATCTCAGTCAACAAAGTAACCACAGCAAAGGAAAGGAATCCCCATGGTCATCAACACCAATACCGCGGCCCAGAGTGCGGCCCGCAACCTCGTCACCAGCAGCTCCATGCTGGCACGCTCACTGGCCCGGCTCAGTTCCGGCTCCAAAATCGTCAACCCAGCCGACGACGCCGCTGGCGTGGCCGTGTCCCTGCGCTTGGACGCGCAGGTCTCCCGCACCAACGCGGCCCGCGCCAATGTGGGCAACGCCATTTCCTTCACCCAGACGCAGGACGGCTACCTCACCAAAATCGGCAAAGCCCTCGAGCGCATGAGCGAGCTGTCGATCATGTCGCAGGACGTGACCAAGAGCGACGCCGACCGCGCGCTCTACAACGGTGAATTCACCCAGTTGGCCGCCTTCGTCACCACCTCGGCCACCAAGGACTTCAATGGCGTGAGCCTCTTCTCGGCGGCCAATCTCCCCGTCACCATCGACTCCGAGGGTTCGACCTTCAGCATGGCCGGCATCAATCTCGGGACGGCCACTTACAGCACGGCCACGGCGTCCGGCATCGCGACCACCGTGGCGGCCGCCACCGCCCTGACCAATGTCAAGGCCGCCATCACGCAACTCGCGACCGATCGCGCCTCCATCGGCGCCTCGCAGTCGCGCCTGGATTTCACCAGCGACCAACTGGCCATCAGCAAGGAAAACCTCGACGCCGCCAGTTCGCGCATTCGCGATGTGGATGTCGCCGAGGAATCCACGCAATTCGCGCGCTACAACATTCTCGTCCAATCCGGCACCGCCATGCTCGCCCAGGCCAACCAGTTGCCCCAAAGCGTCCTCCGGCTCCTGCAATAAACGCCGC
>JAYVOY010000569.1:0-3561 GCA_043757645.1 Verrucomicrobiota bacterium | reverse complement strand
TTTTTTGTGAGGCGCGGCTGGCCATTTCGCCCGCGGCGCGGGTTTCCAAACCTGCGGCGCCACAGCGGACTGGGAAGTCTGCGCTGCGGGGCACGGCGCGAACGCACCCTTGCCGGGGACATTTGTGTGAATTGTTTTGCCCGTTCGTGCGATAGAATGTCTTATGTGCGCAATGGTTTCTTTCGCGGTCAGGCTGCTGGCGGTGGTTGCGTTCGTCGTGGGCGTTGCGGCGGCGGATTCGGCCACGCTGGCGGATCGCAATCCCTTCCTCCCCAAATCCACCAAGCCCAAAAAGGTGGATCTCTCCGAACAGTTTTTCACCAATTCCTACCTGCCCCGTTTGGAGATTCAAATTGCGCCCGACGAATACAAAAAACTCCAAGGCAACAACCGCCTCTACGTCAAGGCGACCATCAAGGAGGGCGCACTCGTTTACACGGACGTCGCCATTCATCTCAAGGGCGGCGCGGGCAGTTTTCGCGGCCTGGATCAAAATCCCGCGCTCACGCTGAACTTCGACAAGTTCAATCGCGAACAGCGGTTTCATGGCTTGGACAAGGTGCATCTGAACAATTCCGTGCAAGACCCGAGCTTCACCACCGAGGGAATGTGCGGGAAATTGATGCAGGCCGGCGGCGTGCCCGCCCTGCGCACGTCACACGCGCGCGTGAAGCTCAACGGCCGCGACCTCGGCTGCTACGTCCTCAAGGAGGGTTTCGACCGCACGTTTCTCAAACGGCACTTTTTGAATTCGTGGGGAACTTTTTACGACGGGGGCTTCTGCCAGGACTTGGATGGCAAGAAACAAAAAACCTCGAACGACGAGCGCAAGGATCAAAACGATATCAAGGCCGTGTGGGACGCCGCGCGCGAGGCCGATCCGGCGAAGCGCTGGCAGCGTTTGGACGCGGTGCTCGACTTGGACCGCTTTATTTCCTTCATCGCGATGGAGGCCATGACCGGCCACTGGGACGGCTACGCGATGAACAAAAACAATTACCGGATGTATCACGATCCCACGACCGACAAGCTCGTGTTCCTGGCGTCGGGCATGGATCAAATGTTCAGCGACGGCGTGCCGCTCACGCCCAATGGCGTCGGCCTCGTGGCCAAGGCCGTCTGCGACACACCCGAGGGCAAGACGCGGTATCTGGACCGCGTTGACACCTTGTTCCGCAGTTACTGGGACATGAACCAGCTCACGCAACAAGTGCGGCAGGTGCAGCAAAAAATCCGGCCGCTGTTGAGTGAGGCCGAGGCGAAAAATCACGCGGGCGCGGCCAACGACCTCGTCAACCGCATCATCCAACGCACCCGCACCATCGAGCGCTTCCTCGCGATTCCCGCGCAGACGCTCCAGTTCGATGCCGCCGGGATCGCCAAAATCGGCGGCTGGGCGCCGGTCTCCCAGCAAGGCTACCCGGTGCTGGAGGAAGTGAAGGACGGTGCGAAAGCCGCGTTGCGCATTCGCGCCAACGCCGGTGAATCCGTCGGCTCGTGGCGCACGCGCGTGCTGTTGAAAAACGGCCACTATCTTTTTGAAGGCAACATCCGCACGACCGGCGTTCAGCCGATGGCCGATGGCGGCGCGTGCCTGCGCATCTCCGGCAGCACCGCCTCCACCAAGATCAAGGGCGACACCGCGTGGCAGAAGGTGGCCTTCGAATTGGAAATCGGCGAACCCACGCAGGAAGTGGAACTCGTCTGCGAACTCCGCGCCTCCAAGGGCGAATCCCTCTTCGACCCGCAATCCCTGCGCTTGGTGCGCCGCAACTGACGCGGCCTGGGCGTGGTCGGAGCCAGCCTGAGCACGGAGTCCCGCCTTCAGGCGGCGAGGCGTGGGGTTGGTGGGTATTTCGTGGAGCCGCGGGCGGGGCGGGCGTCCCACCGGCTAAAGCCGGGACTCCGTACCCAAGCTAAGTCCGCCGCACTCACCCCCCGATGTCCGAACCGCGCCGCCCCGCACTTGGGGGTCCGCGTGCGGCGCTGGCCGACTCCGGGTGCCGGAAGCCGCAGTGGAGCCGCCCCCGCGGACCAATCACGACGTGAGCCGCCGGGACGGCGGCACTACGGTCGGACGTCATTCCGGGGCAGTGTCAAGCCGCGCCCCGTTGGTTTTCCCACCACACAAATTTTTTGCATTTTGCCAACCCGTGTCCCAACTTCCCCGCGCATGAATCAACCGGTGGCGTTGCTGCTCTACGAAAAGTTGCTGCCCGGAAGCCAGGTCGGCAACCGGCTGCGCGACTTGGGCTACCGCGTGGAAACCCAGCTCGAGGCCAAGCGCCTCGTCGCTGCGGCCGAGGACTTGCTCCCCCTGGTCGTTGTCCTGGATCTCGAATCCTCCACCGTGGACACCTGCGCGCTGATCCGCGACCTCCGGCGCAGCGACGTGATCGGCCACGTGCCCGTCCTTGCCTTCGCCGGCAACGACACGGAAACCCTCAAACAAGCCGCCGCCGCCGCCGGGGCGACCCTCGTCACCAGCGAGGACGCCCTGCTTTCCCAATTGCCCGTTCTCCTCGAACAAACCCTCCGTATTGATTAGCCGATAGATATTCCCCTATGTCACTTCCCACCGTCAAACTCGACCAAGGCATTCACGTCCTGCACCTCTTCTTCAAAGTGGACCGCGTGCGCTGGTCGCAGTTATCCCCCGCGGAAACCACCGCCGCCCGGCAACGACTCAGCGGCCTGATCGCCGCCAATGCCAACGCCTCCCACCCGCGCGTCCTGACCTATGCGAATGTCGGTGGCAAAGCGGACTTCGCTTTTATCCTATTCGCCGCCGATCTGGTTCACCTCGGCCGCCTCCAGCGCGAACTCGAGACCGCCTTTCCCCCCGGCGCGCTTGTCCCCGTTTATTCCTATCTCAGCGTCACCGAACTCACCGAATACCAGCCCACGGTCGAGGATGTTAAGAACCGGCTGATCAACGCCGAGAAGCTCGCCCCCGACAGCCCCGAACTCGCCCAACGGCTCGCCGAGGAATCCGCCAAGGTCGCCGACTACGCGCATTATCGCCTCTATCCCGAAATTCCCGACTGGGAAGTCATGGCCTTCTATCCCATGAACAAGCGCCGCTCCGGCGCGGATAATTGGTATATGCTCGACCTTGCCGCCCGCAAAAAACTCATGGGCGGTCACGCGCGCGTCGGGCGCAAATACGGCGGACGCGTCACGCAACTCATCAGCGGCTCCACCGGCATCGACGACTGGGAATGGGGCGTCACCCTGATGGCCCACCAACTCGATGCCCTCAAGGAAATCGTGCACGAAATGCGCTTCGACGAGGTCAGCGCCCGCTACGCCGACTTCGGCGCTTTCTACATCAATATCCGCCTCACCCCCGACGTGCTCTGGGACTATCTCAAACTCTAGTCCCCGCGCCGGCATTCGCCGCTCCGCAGCAACTGCGGGACGCACGGGCGGAATTGGGGCGCATCCGCACACCGCCCCCGTCGCGCCGCAAATCCCGCTTGCTGCCCCGCTGGCGCGGCCCCTAAATGGCGCGTGGACTTTGTGGCTTACGCGCCGTGCGTCATCGGCGGATATTTTTTG
>JAYVOY010000568.1:0-3564 GCA_043757645.1 Verrucomicrobiota bacterium | reverse complement strand
TCGCGGTGAGATAAAATTGCGGCAACCCCTGCGGCACCTGATCCGCGACGCAGCTTTTCGCCGCCGCCGGATTCAGCGTCGCGAAATCTTTCGCGGCCAAAAGCAGGTCCGTCGGCACGCCCTTCGCCTGATGGCACGCGACGCAACTCAGCGACACAAACAGTTCCTTGCCACGCACCACCTTCGCGTCCTCGAGCACGAATTTCGTCTCGCCCACCGGCACCATCGGCCGCCCGAGATGCGCGAGCACGTGGCTCGGAATCTCCTGTTTCGCGACGCCCGGCCCCTCGTAGGAAACCTTCAATTCAAAACCCGCGCCGCCGTTGAAAAACGTCACGAGAATCGGCTGCTCGCCCGCCGGAAGTTTGATCGTCCCATTGCGCTCCTGCGGCGGATGCACGCCGCCATTATCGACCACCAACTTGTCGCCGATGAACAACTGCGAACCATCATCCGACATCGTGAAAAACGTGTAATCCCCCGCCTTCGCGAGTCGAATCACGCCCGAGAATTTCAGGCCGAAATTCTGCGCGCGTTTCGCCGGCGTCGTCGCGAACCGCGCGACCGAGCCGCTGGCCTTCGGCGTGTCCTTGGCGAACTTGATTTTCGCGCCGTCGTCCGCCTCGAAATATTCGTACTTCAATCCCGCCGCCAGCACCGCCGCGCCGCCCGCATCCGCCTCCGCCAACTGCGCGCGCTGGAGATACATCGCGATCGCCGTCGCGTCCGGCTCGGCCAGATTCAGCGACGGCATCCGCCCCGACGGCCGCGCCTTCAGCGGGTTCAGCAGGAATTTCGCGAGTTCCGTCACCGTCGTTTTCCGCGCCTGATTTCCCAGCGGCACCGACACCAATTTCAGCGCCTCCAAATCCGCGCCCGCGCCGCCCGCGCCCGCCGCCAATTTTTCCTGCGGCGCGTGACACGCCACACAACCGACTGAGTGGAACAACTGCCTCCCGCGCTGCACGACGAACAAATCCGCCGTCGGCGCGGGCGTCGCCGCGGCGTTCGGCATGATCGACGTGAGAAAATGCGTCAGCGCCTCGACCGTCTCCGCCCGTTCGCCCGCGGCGATTCCGTGCAACAAATCCGGCATCGTCGTGCCCGGCTTGTCGCCGTGCGGATTCGTGAGGAACTCGCGCAAATACTGCGGCGTGATGCGGAGGCCGCCCTCGCCCAGCGTCGGCGGCCGCTTCGACGCGAGCCGCTGCTTCACCGGGTTCGCCGCCGCGTGACACCCGATGCAATTCAACTCCGCGAGCAACAACTCGCCCGCATCCACGCCCGGCAGCGTCTCCGGCAACAACCCGAGAATGACGCCCGTCGGCTGATTCTGCGCGCGCCCCGCGAACACCACCGACACGAGAAAAGCCAGCGCCAGCAGCACCGAACGCCCCGACGCCAAGGATGCTGCGAAACCCCGCGAACTGCTGCCGCACCGTCTCCCGCTCCTTCCTCCGAGGGAGGAGCGGGCCGGGGAGAGGCGGGCCGCCGCGCGCGCGAAAAGCCCCTTCGCATAAACCGGAGCGCCGAGCACCGGCTCGGCGAGTACCACGGTCTCCACGATCCGCGCCGAGCCGGTGCTCGGCGCTCCGCCCGCAGTTTCAGGGTTCAAGGCGCGCCCGAGATTCTGGGAAACCGCGGAGAAAAGGGACGTTCGCATGATGACAGAAAATGTTTCAACCAAGCCCGGCACGGCAAAAAATTCCAGCGGGCGGAGGCGCAAACCGTGCGTCATGCGCGCCAACGCGAGCAAGGAGGAATTGGGGAAATTCACTGGGGCCGCGAGACAGACGCACGCGTCGTCTGGTGGGAGCCGGGGTAACGCGGCGCCACCATTTTCCCGCGGCCCAGCGCCCCTCCGCCAAGGTCCGCGATTCCAGCTTCTGAAGCGTGAACGCGCTGGGCTTGCTCTCGCGTGCGGGTGTGCTATCCCGACGGTTATGAACCGCATATCCGCTTTGGGCTTTGTTTTGATTACTTTCCTCGGCACACCCGGGGGCGCGGCAGAGCCAACGTTTTCCGGCGAATGGGACACTACTTATGGGCGGATGGTTTTGAAGGTGGAGGGGCGAAAGATTTCGGGGACATACGAATTTGCGGGAGGCGGGGCGAATGATATTTCCGGCACGCAGGAGGGGAGGAAACTCACGTTCACCTATCAAGAGACCGGCGTGACGGGAGCGGGGGTTTTCACCCTCGCGGAGGATGGGATGAGCTTTGCCGGCCAGTGGCATCCCCAAGGCCAGACGGCCTGGGCGAATTGGATCGGGCGGCGGCCGGCGGGAGCAGCGCAAAATTTTTCGGGAGTTTGGAAAACCTCATTCGGGCTGATGCGGCTGACGCAACGGAGCAATTCCGTGGAGGGCTGCTATCAGTTCGCAGGGACCTCGAGGATTTCAGGATCGGTGAAAGGCGACACGCTCGCGCTCAAATATCGAGAACCGGATGGCGCCACGGGAAGCGGGCAATTCACGCTCGCGCCGGAGCGGGATCGGTTCGCGGGAACATGGAAGACCGACGCGGGACTGGACGGAGGCTTGTGGGTGGGGACGCGCCTGACGCCGCAGCCGGGCCGCGTGTGGCTGGTCGTCCTGGAGGCGCGGTGGGAGGCGAGCCTGCGCGAGCCGGAATATTCCTACGGAGAAATGCTGCGACAGTTTTTCACGCGAGTCCCCACGGTGGCGGTGCGGCATCGCCACTTCACCGGTCGCGCGGATTTTGCAAAGTGGTGCGAGGAACTGCCGTACCTGATTGAACCCGTGGTCTTCTACGTGTCCTCCCACGGCACCGAGAAAGGCATCACCGTGGGGAACGAATTATTGGAGGGAGCGTTTATCGGGACGCAGTTGCGTGACGCTTCGAGTGTGAAGCTCGTACATCTTGGCTCCTGCCTGACGATGGCGGGAACGATGGCGCAAGACATTCGGAAGGCGAGCAAGCTGCCCGCGCCGGTGTCGGGCTACACGCGCACGGCCGATTGGGCGGGCAGCGCGGTGATCGATTTTGCGTACCTCGATTTAGTCCTCTCGCGACAACTCTCGCCGGGAGAGGCCGTGCGGCAAATCAAGGACAACATGTCGTTCGCCGGTGAACAGGGGAAACCCGGAAGCGCGATTGCGCCGGCTGGATTGAAGATCGTGGAGTGAGCGCGGGAGACCGGGAGCCAGCCCGCAAATGCACTTCTAACTGAACCGCGGCGAAAGCGCGTTTCCAATCAAACGGGCGCCTCTTGAAACCGCCCCGGCCCCCGCAGCGCTTGCGGAGCGCCGGGTAATTTCCACGGGGCAAGTTTAAAGTTTCCAAGGGGCGGTGAATCCGTTTGATTGTGCGCCGCAAAAATTCATGACCACGCCATTTCAACCGCAAAACTTCGTCGCCGCGCACGTCGCGGGCATTCCCCGCTCGGGGATTCGCGAGTTTTTTGACATCGTGCAGAGCCGGAAAAATGTGATCTCGCTCGGCGTGGGCGAGCCGGATTTCGTCACGCCGTGGCATATTCGCGAGGCCGCCATTTACGCGCTGGAACGCGGGCGCACGGGCTACACGTCCAACCTCGGCCTG
>JAYVOY010000567.1:0-3565 GCA_043757645.1 Verrucomicrobiota bacterium | reverse complement strand
AGTCGGCGGACTGGTACTTCACGTGCGAGCTGCGGCGAAAGGGGGGCGAATGAGTTCCACCCTGGATCGCCTGAATTTGCGCCCGCAGGAAAAGCGGCTCGTCCTCGGCGTCGGGATTCTCGTGTTCCTGCTGGTCAATTATTTTCTCGTGTGGCCGCGCTTCGATGATTTGAAAACGCACAAGAGCGCGATGGAACGCTCGCGCAAGAAGCTCCGCGAGTATCAGGCCGAGGTGGACAAAATGCCCAAGTACAAGGAGACCCTCGCGAAACTCGAGGAGGGCAACCCGATGGTGGAATCCGCCGAGCAGGCGCTCCTGCTCATCCGGCGCGTGCAGGAACAGGCCGCGCGCAGCGGCGTCACGCTCGCCAGTCAGCGGCCCGTGCCGAAGGTGAACATCAAGACGAACGACTTTTTCGACGAGGAGGGTTTGGCGATTGTGTTCACCTCGGGCGACAAGGAGTTGGTGGAGTTTCTCGTCACGTTGAGCGGCGACAACTCGATGATCCGCGTGCGCGACATGGACCTGAAGCCC
The DNA here is from genome assembly GCA_043757645.1 of Verrucomicrobiota bacterium. Lineage (GTDB taxonomy): Bacteria > Verrucomicrobiota > Verrucomicrobiia > Limisphaerales > BJHT01 > BJHT01. Next base: position 3,030 of record JAYVOY010000567.1, on the reverse strand, counting down.
GACCCGAGCCGCACCCAGCTCACCTGCAATCTCACGTTGTTTGCCAGTTATCCCAAGGCGGTGTCGCGCGGCGCGACGCCCGCAAAACCCGCGGCCGCGGCCGGCCCCAAATGAACATTGCTGTGAAAACAAAACTTCTCCTGGGCGGGATGCTGTGGCTCGGCCTCGGTGTCGGCGCGCAAGTGCCGCCGTCGCCGTTTCCGCCGTCCAGCTTCATGGGTCTCACCAACAGCACGCCGGTGTTCTCGAACGCCAACCGCGCGTTGCCCGCGCGCTTCGGCGCACCCGGCGTCGTCGTGCCGCCCGCGCCCGCGCCCGAGTCACCGCTTCCACCCGTGGATCTCGCGCCGCCCGGCGCGCCCGTGGCAGCGCCGCCCGCGCTCAGGATTGAGCCGCCACCGACGTTCAACCTTCCGCCGAGCGTCGCCGTCGATCTCAGCCCGCCGCCGGCACCTTCGCCCACGTTACCGCCGCTCACACCGCCGCCGCCCGGGTCCGCATTCCCGAGGCGGCCCCTGGGCACCCCGCGCGCGCCGGGTGCGCCGCCCGGGCCGACGCTGGTTTTCCCAACCTCAGCCGCGCCGCCGACGGCGATTTCGCCGCCGACCTCCGTCACCGCGCCCTTGCCGCAGACGCGGTTTTCGAATTTGCAAACCGTTCCGCCCGGCACGGTTCCGCCACCGCTCGTGATCGCACCGCCGGTGCCTCCGTCTGGAGTGCCAGGGCCGCCCGGCGCGCCGGGTGGCGTGGCGACGAATGCCGCGACGCCGGACAAGCCGGTGGATCTCAACACCCTCAAGTTTCAGGAAACGCCGCTGTCGGAGGTGCTCGAGATCTACTCGGATTTCACCGGGAAGACGATTTTGCGCGCGCCGAATGTGGCGCTGACCACGCTCATCACGCTCAAGGTGCAGGGCGAACTGACCTTGAAGGAGGCGATCGAGGCGCTCGACACGGTGCTGGCGTTGAACGGGGTGACGATGGTGCCGATGGGCACGAAGTTCATGAAGGCCGTGCCGTTCGCGCAGGCGCAGCAGGAGGCCGCGGCGTTTTCCTCGACGATGAAACCGGAGGACATGCCCGAGGCCGCGCGCTACCTGACGCGCATTCTCCAGCTCAAGAGCGCCAAGCCCAGCGAGATCGTGCCCGCGATTCAAAGCTTCGCGAAACTGCCGAACAGCATTCTCCCCGTGGACAGCACGCAGATTTTGATCCTGCGCGATTACTCGGAAAACATTAAGCGCATGATGGAGGTCATCGAGAGGATCGACGTGGTCGTGAAAATTGATGAGGAATTCGAGGTCATCCCGATCAAGTACGCGCTGGCTTCGGATATGTCGGGCGTGCTGGGTTCGCTGACCGGTGGCGGTGGCGGCGGCGGCACCACGGGGCGGGCGGCGGGCAGCACCACGCGGCGCACCTCCCTGCCGACGGGCGCGGGCAGCACGATGGGCGGCTCGGGCACGCTGGGTGGCCAGCCGGGAATGGGCGGCCAACCTGGCCAGCCGGGCTACAATCCGAATGCCGGCAACACGACGCCCGGCGCCTCGGCCAACACGCTGCAAGCGCGCCTCTCGCAGATCGTCAACCGCGCCGCCACCGGGGCCGCGGGCGGCGCGCAACCCTATCTCGGCGACGCGCGCATCATGCCGTATGAGCGCGGCAATTCGCTCCTCGTGCTGGCGAACGCGGCGGACATGGTGAAGGTGAAGGAAGTCATCGCCAAGCTCGACGTCGTGCAGCAGCAGGTGCTGATCGAGGCGATCATCATCGACGTGAACCTGTCGGATAACTCCAGCCTCGGGGTGTCGGTGGGGCAACGCCCCGTGAACAAAGGTTCGTTGGTCGGTTCCGGCGTGATGAATAATGACAACAAATCTCTGACCACCGGCTCGCAACTCCTCCGGAATCTGGGCTTTGGCGCCAGCAGCAACAGCGCTGCCGGCTCGTTTCCCGAATCCGGCGGCCTGAGTTATTTCGGCCGGCTCGGACCGGTGTTCGATGTCGCGATCACGGCACTGGCCTCCGATTCCCGCGTGAACATTCTCTCGCGCCCGCGCATTCAGGCGACGCACGCCGAGCAGGCGACGCTGTTCATCGGCGAGACGGTTCCCTACGTCACGGGCACTTACTTCGGCGGCATCAACGCCTCGGCGTCCTCGCAATATCAACAACTCGCCGTCGGCATCAGTCTCAACGTGCTGCCGCTGATTAACCCGGATGGGTTGGTGATTCTCGAGATCGCGCAGAACATCGAGCAAATCGGCGGCAGCGTGAAGATCGACAACAACGAGGTGCCGCGCACGACACGCCGCCAAGCGCAGACGAAGGTCGCGGTGAACAACGGCGACACGATCGTGCTCGGCGGCTTCATCAGCAGCACCAAGGACCGTTCGCAGAGTGGTGTGCCGGTGCTGAAGGATATTCCGTTGCTCGGCGCGCTGTTCCGCTCCAAGAGCGAGAAACTCAGCCGGTCCGAATTGATGGTGCTCATCCGGCCGACCGTGCTGCCCACGCCCGCCGCGGCGGCGCAATACACCTCGGCGGAGCGCAACAGCCTGCCGGGCGTGCGTCAAGCCGAGTATGAATTCATGAAGGACGAACTCGCCCGCCGCGACAAACTCGACAAATTCCGCAAGGGCAAGGCGGATTTCGACACCCCGCTGATCGCTCCGGGACCGTCCGCGCAGGCCCCACAATCGCAGCAGTTGCAGCAGCGCTGAATCCGACTCCGAAATGGGGGGGCGAGTGGCACCGGCTACCAGCCTGCCGAGTGCCGCGTTGCCGGCTCCCCACATTTTCTCGCCGCAGGCCCGGCTGCGGGCCGGCGGGACGGGCAGGTTGCCCGTTCCACCCGCGGCTTTCGCCGCGGCGTGCGCTCCCCGCGCCGCTGCACGGCGCGCAACGCCGACTTCGGGGTTCGGGTTTAGTTCTAACCCGGATAGTTCACATTCCAGCTAAAACCTCAGAAGACCCAATGTTTACAGGCATTTTACGCACAACTGGAAAATGAGCTTCCAACAGTCTGTC
>JAYVOY010000566.1:0-3570 GCA_043757645.1 Verrucomicrobiota bacterium | reverse complement strand
GCGGCGGGGTGTGTTTGGTTTGGGCCTTTATTCACAGCCCTTCCGACGCGCTTCCCGCCCCTCCGTTCAATCCCACTATGATTTTTTCAGGTTAGGCGTAACGATTCAGTTGGCGGACCGCCGCCGTCTCGGCGGCTCACGGCGCGGGAAGTCCGCGGGGGCAATTCTCACCCCCTCGTTTGGTTCCCCGTTCAGGGAACGTTTTGCGCTGCGGAAGATGCGCGCCGCCTCCCGGTTTGGACGGTGTGAGCCGCCGAGACGGCGGCGCTCCTACTCAATCGTTACGGCTGGGGCGGTTCGGGTCACGCCGCGCGCCGGGCCGCGTAAACGCGGAACTCCGAACCGGGGCGGGGTCAAGCCGCTCCCACCTCCGCCAACGCCACCTCACACGCCGCCGCCACCGTGGCCAACTCGATCGTCTCGATCGGCGCGTTCGACGGGCCGATCATCCACTCGCGATGCTGATACGGAAAACCCATTTCCTGCGCGGCGTGCCCCGACAACATCACCACGCGCCGCCCCATCGCCACGCCCAAGTGTAACAAGCCAGTGACCCCGCCCACCGTCACCTGCGAAAGCTGCATCAATCCCGCCGTCGTCAACAACGACGCCCCCGCCGACACCGCGAAACCCGCCGCCCGCGCGCCCGCGAGCAACTCACCCTCGCGCGGCCCGCCGCCGAAAATCACCTGCCGCCCGCGCCCGCGCCACCCTTCGGCCAATTGCAAATACCGCTCCAGCGGCCAGTTTTTCTGCGGCGAACTGGTGAACGGTTGGATGAACAACGTGGGCCGCCCCGGCTCCAATTTCACACTTTCAAAAAATTCGCGCGCCGCCCGCGCGTCCGCCTCCGGCACGCGAAACTCATTGCGAATCACCCCCGGCCGCAACCCCGCCGCGAGGCCCAGCGCCAGATTGCTGTCGGCGAGGTGAATGCCGTAATTGCGCTCGACCGGCTTCGTGAACGCCCAGCGCCGGCTCGCGCGATTGAGCAAGCCCCACCGATTCGGCGCGCCCGTCAGCCAGGTGAGAATCGCCGTCTCGCCGTAGCCCTGAAAATCCAAAACGTGCGACAACCCCTCGCGTCGCAGTCGCGTCACCAATTGCAAAATATTGCGCCCCCCCGCCAGCCACCGCCCCTGCCGAAACGCCTGCCGATCCAGCGCCAGCACGTCATCCACCAGCGAAAACCCGCGCACCAGCGCCGCATTCTCCAGCGCCGTGAGAAACAAAATCCGGTGCCCCGGAAAATTCTCCCGCACCATTCCCACCGCCGGCAGCGTGAGCACCACGTCGCCAATGGATTTCAGGCGGAGGAGTAGAATCGCGGGTTTCTCGATCATGTCGGTTGGTGCCGCGAGACTCTGGAGGGACGCGCGGCGTTTCAATTCAAAACCCGCCGGGGCGAACGCGCGCATTTTCCGCAGCACAAAATGTTCACGGAATGGTGAACCAAAAGCGGCAGTGTGAATTGGCCCCGCGGACTGCCCACGCCGTGAGCCGCCGGGACGGCGGCGGTCCGCCCATTGCATCGTTACGGCTCAGGTTCCCTCGCCCCGTGAGGCACGAACGCGGAGAAGGGGTAGCCGTCACGCACTTCGTGTGAAGAATTTTGTCTCACGCCCGGTTTTCCGGTCGCGCCCAAGTTTTCATTGAATCCATTCCCGCGGTCTTTACGGTCAAATTCACCGACGGGCGCAACGCGGCTCCCGCGCGCATCTCCGTTCGATTTTCAATGAAAGTAGTCATTCTTTGCGGTGGTCTGGGCACCCGTTTGCGGGAGGAAACGGAATTCCGCCCCAAGCCGATGGTGCCCATTGGGGGCCGGCCCATCCTGTGGCACATCATGAAATTGTACGCCCACCACGGCCACAAGGAGTTCGTGCTGCCGCTCGGCTACAAGGGCGAAATCATCAAGGACTACTTCCGCAACTACCACTGGAACACGAGCGACGTGACGCTGAAGCTCGGCTCCAAACCGCAGCTCACCTATCACAACCGCCACGACGAGGAGGACTGGACGGTGACGCTGCTCGACACCGGCCTCGAGACCCAGACCGGCGGCCGCCTGCGCCGCGCGCTCGCGCACATTCCGGATGAAACTTTTTTGCTGACCTACGGCGACGGCGTCTCCAACCACGACATCAACGCCTCGATCCGCTTCCATGAGCAACACGGCAAAATCGCCACCGTCACCGCGGTCAATCCCACCGGCCGCTTCGGCGAACTGGCGCTGGATGGCCACACCATCGTGGGCTTCCACGAAAAGCCCGAACAAGAACAGGCCTTCGTCAGCGGCGGCTTCTTCGTGCTGAATCGCAAGATCGGCGGGTATCTCGACGGCGACGCGTGCGTGCTTGAGCGCGAGCCGATGGAACGCCTCGCGCGCGCCGGCGACTTGCAGGCGTTTTGCCACCGGGGCTTCTGGCAGTGCATGGACACCTACCGCGAACAGGAGTTGCTCACCAAACTGTGGCACGCCGGCCGCGCGCCTTGGAAAATCTGGTGAGCGCGCCGTTCCACAATCGTTACGCCGCGCGCCGCGTACTCGTCACCGGGCACACCGGATTCAAGGGCGGTTGGCTCGGTCTTTGGCTTCAGCAATTGGGCGCGGAAGTGCATGGCTTCAGCCTCGCGCCGCCCGCCGCGCCGAGCCTTTACGAAGTCCTTTCGCCCGGCGTGTTTGCGCGGGAGACGCTCGCGGACCTGCGCGACCCGGACGCCCTCGCGCGCGTCGTGCGCGAGACGAATCCCGATTTCATTTTTCATCTCGCCGCCCAGTCGCTGGTGCGCCGTTCCTATGCGGAACCCTTGGAAACATTGACCACCAACGCCCTCGGCACCGCGCAGCTCCTCGAGGCGGTTCGCGCGGCGCGGCTCCCCTGCCCCGTCCTCATCGTCACGAGCGACAAGTGCTACGAAAACCGCGGCTGGGAACACGGCTATCGCGAGACCGACCCGCTCGGGGGGCACGATGTTTACTCGATGAGCAAGGCCGTGACCGAGTTGGTCGCGCAATCCTGGCGCAAAAGTTTTTTTGACCCGGATGCGCAACTCGGTCCGCTCGCCACCGTGCGCGCGGGCAACGTCATCGGCGGCGGCGATTACGCGGCGGACCGCATTGTGCCCGATTGCGTGCGCGCGCTGCTGGCCAATCGCCCGCTCGGCGTCCGCAATCCGGCGGCGACGCGCCCGTGGCAGCACGTGCTGGATTGCCTCGGCGGCTATCTCTGGCTCGCCGCGCGGTTGAGCGAAACCGGCAAAGACCCGGCGCTGAATGGCGCGTTCAATTTCGGTCCCGACACGCGCTCGAATCAGCCCGTGTCCACACTGGTCCGCGAGTTTTTCCAGCACCTGCCCGGCGACTGGAAGGACGAGTCCACGCCCGGCGCGCCGCACGAAGCCGCGCTGCTGCACCTCAGCACCGACAAGGCCGCCGCGCGTTTGCAATGGTTTCCGACGTGGGATTTTTCCGAGTCCGTCCGCGAGACCGCGCTCTGGTATCGCGCGCGCCATTGGGACCACGCCGACATGGTCCGCTTCAGTCGCGGGCAAATCGCCCGCTTCACC
>JAYVOY010000565.1:0-3570 GCA_043757645.1 Verrucomicrobiota bacterium | reverse complement strand
GCTCGGGGCGCATCGCCTCGGCGGGCGGGAGTTTCGCCGCGCGCCGCACCGAGCTGAAAACACCGATCACCGCCGCGAGCACGTTCGCCAGCAACGCCACGAGGATCACGCGGCTATCGAGTCGGAACGGGAGGTCGGGAAAACGAAAAAACAAATGATACATCCCGACAATTTTGTGGCCGATGAAGGCCCCGCCCACGCAGCCGAGCACCGTGCCCGCGGTCACCATCACGAACGCGAATTTCAGGTAGTGAAAAACAATCTGGCGATTGGAGAAACCGAACGCCTTGAGGATCGCGATTTGTTCGCGCTGCAAATTCAGCAGCCGCGACAGCACCGCGTTCGTCATGAACGCCGCGACGCTGAGGAACACGATGGGGAACGCGATCGACATGGTTTTCAACACGTTGATCTCGTCCGACACGCGGATGTGCGAGGGATGATCCGCGCGGCCGTAGCCGCCGCGGCCGCCGAAGGGTTCGAGCAGCGGATCGAGCGCGGCGATGACGGCGCGCTCGCTCGCGCCGGGTTCGAGCGTGAGCGTGAGAAAATTGAACGCGCCGTAGAGGTCGAACGCGTAGGCGAGTTCCTCGTAGCCCAGCCAAAAAATCCCGTAACTGCGGTTGTCCGGCAGCGCCGCGCCGGGGCGTGATTCAAAAATAAACTCGGGCGACAACACGATGCCCGCGACGCGGAACTTCTGCCGCCGCCCGTTGAGCAGCAGCGCGATCGCGTCGCCGGGCTTGAGTTCATTGGCGTCCGCAAAGGCCTCGCTGACGAGCACCTCGCGGCGGCCGCCGGGCTTGAGCCATTCGCCGTGGCGGAGGAAGAGGCGGTTCAATTCCGGTTCGCCGTAATCGGGGAGCGAGCGGACGTTGCCCGACGCGGGTTCGTCGAGGCCGGGAATGTCGAGCGTGACCTGCACGGAGAGGCCGGGCTGCGCGAGGGCGACGCCGGGAATTTTGCGCGCGCGCTCGACGAGCGAGAGCGGCGCGCGCTTGAGATGCGCGAACACGTCGCCGAAACGGTTCGCGCGATAATATTCGTCGCGCGTGGTCTCGAGCGAAAAAATCAGGCTGCGCGCCATGATGAGCATCGACAGCCCGCACGCCATCACGAGCGCGACGGCGATGGCCTGACCCTTCATGTGGTTCAGGTCGCGCCAGAGTTTGCGGTCGAGGTGGGGGAGCATCAGCGGCGACGGGGCGGGATCAGGGGGCCATGGAAAGTTGGTGTGAAATTTTCCCAAGCGAGGAGTCGCGCGTTGAACCGCTGAATCGCAATCGGAGCGCCGTGCACCGGCTCGGCGCGGTTCTCCCGACCGTCGATTCACGCCGAGCCGGTGCTCGGCGCTCCGGTTCATGCGGACGGCAACATTTGCAGTTCCACCGGTTCTCCGCCCGTTCTCTTCCCTCGTTCACGTTCTTTATTTCTCCCTCACCAATTCAAGCTGCTCGGCTTGGCGCGCGTGGTGTTCGTGCGGAGGTGATGCACGCGGCCGTCGGAGAAATGAATCACACGGTCGGCCATGTCGGCCATGACGGCGTTGTGCGTGATGATGACGGTGAGCGTGCCCAGCTCGCGGTTCACGCGCTCGATGGCCTCGAGCACCACGATGCCGGTGCGGACGTCGAGCGCGCCGGTCGGTTCGTCGCAGAGGAGCACCTCGGGGCGCTTCGCAATCGCGCGGGCGATGGCCACGCGCTGTTGTTCACCGCCGGAAAGTTGCGCGGGAAAATGATTCAGGCGCGGACTGAGATTCACCATGTCCAGCGCCTCCTCCGGCGCCATCGGATCGCGCGCGATCTCCGTGATGAGGCCGACGTTTTCGCGCGCGGTGAGGCTGGGGATGAGATTGTAAAACTGGAAGATGAAACCCACCGAGTCGCGGCGGTAACGCGTGAGTTGCGCGTCATCCGCGCGCGTGAGGTCGAGATCGTGGAAGGTCAGTTCGCCCGCCGTCGGCACATCGAGGCCGCCGAGATTGTTGAGCAGCGTGGTCTTCCCGCTGCCCGAGGGACCGAGCAGCACGACGAGTTCGCCCGCGTGCAAATCCAGATCCACGCCCGCCAGCGCGCGCACCTCGGCGTCGCCGCTGCCGTAGATTTTCGTCAAGCCGCGCGCGCGAAAAACGAGCGGACGGGAGGACGGGATTGGCGAAGGATTGTTGGGACTGAAATTCATCCGGCGATCAAGCACGCGGAGCTTTCCCGAGCCGGTCGCGATAGTCGAGCGCGGCATCGGCGCCTTTCGCGCGGGAATGGTCTCGTTTTGCAGGAGTCGAGGTGACGAGACTCCAACCTTTTCCGCGCGCCAATCGGCAGAACCGGAAGCGGTCCCTGAATTCCCCCCCCGTCATTCGAGCCACCGCCGTGAACAACGGCTCCGCGGGTTTGAGCCGAAACCATGCCGTCGCACGCGCAAGCAAACCCAGCGGCGGCCGGTGGCGGCGGGGCGCGGCGTTTACGCCGCTTCACCAGCCGCACTGAAGCGTGCGTTCGTTTTGCGTTCGTGCCCGCCCGGCGTGCGTGCGGTGAAGCGGCGTAAACGCCGCGCTCCGCTCGCGTTTCAACTCCATGGATTCGGTTGAGTGCCGCCCCGGTGGGAATCGCTGGCACGCTTTGGAGTGCGGTGATTTGTCACCGCACTCCAAAAAAACTTCACGCCTCCAAAAAACCTCACGCCCCGCGTTTGAGCAACGCGACGGCGTAGTCGCCGTTCATGCGGGCGATGAAGTTGATGCTGATTTCCTTGGGGCAAACGGCCTCGCACGAACCGGTCACGGTGCAGTTGCCGAAGCCTTCCTTGTCCATCTGCGCGACCATGTTCAGGACGCGGCGGTCTTTCTCGACCTTGCCCTGCGGGAGGAGGCCGAGGTGGGAAACTTTCGCGGAGACGAACAGCATCGCGCTCGCGTTTTTGCACGCGGCCACGCACGCGCCGCAGCCGATGCACTGCGCGGCGTCCATCGCGAGATCCGCGTCATCCTTGAGCACGGGCAGGCAGTTCGCGTCGGGCGTGCCGCCGGTGTTCACGCTCACGAAACCGCCGGATTGAATGATGCGGTCAAACGCGCCGCGGTCCACGACGAGGTCGCGCAACACGGGGAACGGCCGCGCGCGCCACGGCTCGATGGTGATCGTGTCGCCGTCGCTGAAATGCCTCATGTGCAACTGGCACGCGGTCGTCGCCTTCTGTCCGCCGTGCGGCGTGCCGTTGATGACGAGCGAGCAGGTGCCGCAGATGCCCTCGCGGCAGTCGCTGTCGAACGCGATCGGCTCCTTGCCGGCGGCGGTGATCTGGTCGTTGACGACATCGAGCATCTCGAGGAACGACATGTCGGGGATGATGCCCGGCGCGGCGTAGGTTTCGAAGTGGCCGGGATCGTCTGCGTTCTTCTGGCGCCAAACTTTGAGGGTCAGGTTCATGGCGATGGGTGGGTGAAAAATTTTTGGAACAGGGTGGCCGGTGGGGGCGTTGGTGGGCGCGAGGCCCGCGGTTGACAGCGCCTATTTGTAACTGCGTTTGGCGAGGTGGATTTCCTCAAAGTTCAACGGCTCCTTGTTGAGG
>JAYVOY010000564.1:0-3570 GCA_043757645.1 Verrucomicrobiota bacterium | reverse complement strand
GCGGGCCGCGTGCGCTCCCCATTCTCATTTCGGAATGCGGGTTGAATCCACGTTCCCTACCCCGATGGGCACAAGGCGGATTGGACTCTTGGTTCTTGGCAATTCCCTTGAGCTTCGAGCTTTGAATTTTGAGCTTCATGGCTACCGTTTCGCGCGGATATCGCAGGTGACTTTCCAAGGAGCGTCGCTAAGGTGCGCCCGCAACTGGCACGTTCGCTCGCATGTCGCCCATCGTAACTCTCATCGTTTATTGCGCCCTGATTTTGGTGGCGTCGCTGTCGGGTGGGTGGATTCCGATGGTGGTGCGGCTGACGCACACGCGGATGCAGGTGGCGACGAGTTTCGTGTCGGGGCTGATGCTCGGGGTCGGGATGCTGCATTTGCTGCCGCACGCGTGGAGCGAGATGCGGTCGATGGATGGCGTGGTGAACTGGATGCTCGGGGGTTTTCTGCTGATGTTTTTCATCCAGCGGTTTTTCCATTTTCATCATCACGATGTGCCCGATGAAGACCCGGAGGCCAAGGCGGCGGCGGCGGAGTGTTCGCATGACCACGATCACGACCACGCGCACAGCGACGATCATGCGCTGGCCACGCAGTCGGCGAAGAATCTCTCGTGGGGCGGGGTGGCGCTGGGGTTGACGTTGCACACGTTGATCGATGGGATCGCGCTGGCGGCGAGCGTGCAGGCCGATTCGCACGCGGGTCAGGCGGGAATGCTGCTGGGCTTCGGGACGTTTTTGGTGGTGATTTTGCACAAGCCGTTCGATGCGCTGGCGATCGCGACGTTGATGACGACGGGCGGCTGGTCAAAGGCGTCGCGGCACATTGTGAACGCGCTGTTCGCGGTGGCGATTCCGCTGGGCGTGGTGCTGTTTCACCTTGGGATCAATCAGGAATCGGCGGAGATGCACCATTATCTCGGCGCGGCGCTGGCGTTCGCGGCGGGGACTTTTCTGTGCATCGCGGCGAGTGATTTGCTGCCGGAGTTGCAGTTCCATTCGCATGATCGCGGGAAGCTCTCAGCCGCGCTGGTGGCGGGGCTTTTGGTGGCGAAGGTGATCGGGCAGTTCGAGACGTCGGGGCACGATCATTCGGAAAAACATGAGCACGGTCACGATGGGGACCACGGGGAAAAACACGGCGTGGTCGCGCCGCAACCGGGGAACACCAATGCGGCGGCGGGGACGAATGCAACTGGTAAGGTGCCGTGAGGGCGGAATCGGCGATTTTTTTCAACGCAGAGGCGCGGAGAACGCAGAGAGCGCAGAGAAAAATTTACTCCGCGTTCTTTGCGTTCTCCGCGCCTCTGCGTTGAAAAAATTCCCTCCCAAAAGGCAGACTTTTTTGGACGACTGTGGAGGGACGAGCGCCGCGCGGAACCGGTTAGAGTCTCGTGACCTCGACTCCTACAAAAACGAGGCTACGCCGCGTGGTCGGATTTCGCGCGGGAAGGTTTGGCGGATTTTTTGGAGTGCTCGGTTTCCTCGGGCGACATCGCGCGGAGCTTGGTGATGATTCCCGGCAGGTGTTTGAGCAGGTAATCGACTTCTTCCTCCGTGTTGTAAATGCCGAGGCTGAAGCGGAGGGAGCCGGTGGCGCGCGCGGGGTTCACGCCCATCGCGGTGAGGACGTGCGAGGGCGCGAGCGAACCGGTCGTGCAGGCGGAGCCGCTCGAGACACAAATGCCGAGCTGGTCCAGGAGCAGGAGCGCGGCCTCGGCCTCGATGCCGTCGAACGCAATGTTGGCCGTGTTGGGGAGGCGCGGGTCGCGGGCGCCGTTGCGCATCGATTTCGGAATGGTGGCGAGGAGGCCGCGTTCGAGTTTGTCGCGGAGGGCGCGGACGCGGGTGTTTTCGTCGTGGAGTGTGGCGAGGGCGAGTTCCGCGGCGCGACCGAAGGCGACGATGTAGGCGGTGTTCTCGGTGCCGCCGCGGCGGCCGCGTTCCTGGCCGCCGCCAATCACGAACGGATGATAGGGAACGCGCTTCTTCGCGTAGAGGAGGCCGATGCCTTTTGGCGCGTGGAGTTTGTGCGCGGAGAGCGAGAGGTAATCGACGTCAGTGGCGCGGACATCGAGCTTGAGTTTGCCGGGCGTCTGCACGGCATCGGTGTGGCAGAGCGTTCCCTTGCTGTGGCAAATGGCGGCGATTTCCTCGATGGGGAAGAGGACGCCGGTCTCGTTGTTCGCCCACATCGCGGAAACGATCGCGGTGTCGGGGCGGATGGATTGCTCGAGCACATGGAGGTCGAGCGAGCCGTCGGCCTCGACGGGCAGGTAGGTGACGTCGTAGCCGCGCTTTTCCAAGTAGGCGCCGAACTTGATATTCGCGGAATGCTCGACGGCGGTGGTCACGACGTGGCGTTTGCCGGGTTGCGTGACGAGGGCGCTGTGGAGGGCGGTGTTGTTGCTTTCGGTGCCGCAACTGGTGAACACGATTTCGCGCGGGTCGGCGTTGAGGAGCGCGGCGGTTTTTTCGCGCGCTTCTTCGACGAGTTTCGCCACATGGCTGCCGAAGCCGTAGGCGCTGGAAGGGTTGCCCCAGTGCTCGGTGAGCAACGGCGTCATCGCCGCCAAGACCTCGGGGGCGACGCGCGTCGTGGCGTTGTTGTCGAAATAATAAATCCTGCGCTGACTCATGTCGGTAAGGGTGGACCGTCGCGGGGATTACTCCCGGCGGGGCGCACCGCAAGCGGGCATTAAATCGGGCGGGCGGGCCGGGAACAATCCTTTATTCGGCGAGCGGGGCAAAACTTCCGCAGGCCACGCACAATCCGGCGCACCGACTGGCTGTAGATAAAAATTCGGGCCGGGCCGGACACCAAGTCCAACCCGACCCGAAGTGCTGGAACCAACAACCGAGAGTAATTCAGGCACCAGAACCCCGATCCCTGCGGAGGTGTTCAGGAAGCCCGCGCGCCACGCATTAGAACTTATAGGCGACCGCTGTGACAAATTTCAGGTCGTTCTTCTTGCGGCCCGGCACGGGAATATTGTCGTAGGTGTCCTGGAGATAAGTGCGGAGCGCCAGGTTCTTGTAGAGTTCCGTCTCGAGACCGATCTCGAAGTTGGCGACATAGTCGTTGAAGTTATCCACCTTCGGCAGGTATTCGAGACTTTCCCAGATCTTGGTCTTGTCGGAGATCTTGTGTTCCAAGCGCTCGGCGAGGCGGAGCGCCAGATAGGTCTTGTCGGTCGCCGTCGCACCCGCTTGGTGCTCATAGACCAACGCCGGACCCACTTCACCGCTCAACTTGGTGCTGGCGTTTTTGACGAAGTAGTAACCGAGACCGCCGCTGATCGTCACGCGGGGTTCGACCAGGGCAACCTTGTCATACAAACCCTCAGCGCGCACGAACCCGTAGGTCCGGTCATTGAAGAGGCGGTTGTACTGGCCGAAAGCGCGAAACGCTTGTGCCGTCGTCGTGCTGACACCGCCGGCGGGTTTGTTTGCGCCGTAGGTCGCATCAGCACCGAGGCTGATTTCGTCGTTGCCCTGTTTGCGGGAGGCCAGAACGTTGCCCGTGAAGAGCAGCGTCGAACTGTTACCGCGGGTCAGCGTGAAGCCG